>NZ_JBXAGJ010000026.1:82536-83860 GCF_058794035.1 Roseateles sp. GW835-FHT13E02 | reverse complement strand
TTGGCCGCCGTCAGCGTGATCGCCTGGTTGGCCGTGCTGGTGTTGAAGCTGTTGCCGTCGGCGCCGAGGTTCAGCGCCCCTGTCTGGGTGATGCTGCCGGTGCTGGCCGTGGCGATGAGCTTGCCACCGATGCTGCTGGTGGCGAACTTGAGCGCATCGGCGCTGATGCTGGCGTCGGCGCCGCTGGTGAGCGCGACCGTGTTGCTGCCGAAGACGTTGGCGGCGTTGAGCGTGATGGACTGGTTTGCCGCGGTGGCGCCGAAGCTGTTGCCGTCGGCGCCGAGCGTGATGACGCCACTTTGTGTGATGCCGCCCGTTGTTGCTATTGCCTCCAGCGCCCCACCGACCGTGCTCGTGGCCAGGTTCAAGCTGCTGCTTTTGATCGCAGCGGCCGCGGACCCACTGGTGTTCAGAGAGACCGCTCCCGCAAAGCTGTTGGTGTTCTCGGTCAGTGTGATCGTTGCAGCACCGGATTGGAAGGTGCTGCTGCCGCCCACCGTCAAGCCGCCCGCAGTCTGCGTGATGGCGCCGCCGTTGGAGGCCGCGACCAGATTGCCGCCCACCGTGCCCGTGCCCAGGTTCAGCGCACCGGTCGAATTCACAGTCAGGTTGCCCGCGGCTACATTCAGCATCCCGAGCGTCAAGGCGCTGGTGTCGGTGACCTGGATGTGGTTCGCCCCAGTGTTGCTGAGGTTCACCGCGCCGCTGAAGTTGTTGCTGCTCTCGGTCAGCGTGATCGCTGCCGCACCGGCTTGCAGGTTGCTGCTGCCGCCCACCGCCAAGCCACCTGCAGTCTGCGTGATGGCGCCACCGTTGGAGGCTGCGACCAGGTTGCCGCCCACCGTGCCCGTGCCCAGGTTCAGGGCGCCCGTTGAGTTCACAGTCAGGTTGCCCGAGGCCACATTCAGCGTCCCGAGCGTCAGGGCGTTGGTGTCGGTGATTTGAACGTGGTTCGAACCGGTGTTGCTGAGGTTCACCGCGCCGCTGAAGTTGTTGCTGCTCTCGGTCAACGTGATCGCTGCCGCACCGGCTTGCAGGTTGCTGCTTCCGCCCACCGCCAAGCCACCTGCAGTCTGCGTGATGGCGCCACCGTTGGAGGCTGCGACCAGGTTGCCGCCTACGGAGCCTGTGCCCAGGTTCAGCGCGCCGGTTGAGGTCACGGTCAAGTTGCCTGTGGCAACGCTCAGCGGCCCGAGCGTCAAGGCATTGGAGTCGGTGATCTGAACGTGGTTCGAACCGGTGTTGCTGAGGCTCACTGCGCCGCTGAAGTTGTTGCCGCTCTCGGTCAGCGTGATCGCTGCCGCACCGGCTTGCAGGTTGCTGC
>NZ_JBXAGJ010000026.1:0-82438 GCF_058794035.1 Roseateles sp. GW835-FHT13E02 | reverse complement strand
GCTGCCGCCCACCGTCAAGCCGCCTGCAGTCTGCGTGATGGCGCCACCGTTGGAAGCTGCGACCAGATTGCCGCCCACGGTGCCCGTGCCCAGGTTCAGCGCACCGCTCGAATTCACGGTCAGGTTGCCCGCGGCCACATTCAGCGTCCCGAGCGTCAAGGCGCTGGTGTCGGTGACCTGGATGTGGTTCGCCCCAGTGTTGCTGAGGTTCACTGCGCCGCTGAAGTTGTTGCCGCTCTCGGTCAGCGTGATTGCTGCCGAACCCGCTTGCAGGCTGCTGCTGCCGCCCACCGTCAAGCCGCCTGCAGTCTGCGTGATGGCGCCACCGTTGGAAGCTGCGACCAGATTGCCGCCCACCGTGCCCGTGCCCAGGTTCAGTGCACCAGTCGAACTCACGGTCAGGTTGCCCGCGGCAACACTCAGCGTCCCGAGCGTCAAGGCGTTGGTGTCGGTGACCTGGAGGTGGTTTGCCCCGGTGTTGTTCAGGCTCACCGCGCCGCTGAAGTCGTTGCTGCTCTCGGTCAGCGTGATCGCTGCCGCACCGGCTTGCAGGTTGCTGCTGCCGCCCACCGCCAAGCCACCTGCAGTCTGCGTGATGGCGCCACCGTTGGAGGCTGCGACCAGGTTGCCGCCAACCGTGCCTGTGCCCAGATTCAGCGCGCCTGTTGAGGTCACGGTCAAGTTGCCTGCGGCAACGCTCAGCGTCCCGAGCGTCAAGGCGTTGGTGTCGGTGACCTGGACATGATTCGCACCGGTGTTGGTCAAGCTCACCGCGCCGGTGAAGTTGTTGCTGCCGTGAGTCAGGGTGATCCCGTTCCCACCCGCGTTGAACGAAGCTGCGGCGGCTTGAATCGGACCGCTCTGAGTGATGGCCAGACCGTTCCGGAAACTGAAGCTCTGACCGGCCGCGTTGATCGCGGCCAGGGTCCCGACTTGATTGACCGAGCTCGAAAGATTGGTCGCTGCAGAGGTGTTGCTCACACTCAAGCTGCTCGCCGTGATCGCGCCGCTCTGCGAAAGGAGCCCTCCGGCGCTCAGGGTGACCTGTCCCCCGTTGCCCACCGTACCGCTGCCACTGCCCGCACCACCGGCACTGCTGATGGCGCCGCCCAGCGCCAGAGCTTGGCCGCTGTTCAGGATCACCGCGCCTGCCGCGCCACCGTTGTTGTTGCCGGTGGCAGCTCCGCCGTTGGCGGTCAGGGCCAGGGTGGTCAAGTTGCCGCTGGTCTTGATGTCGATGGCGCCGCCCGCCCCATTGGCTCCACCGCTTGTGGTGATCGTGCCCCCCGAATTCGCAAGGAAGGATGAGGCCGAGGTCACGCCGTTCGTTCCCCGCACGGTGAAAGCGCCGCCGACCAGATTGATGGGCGATCTGACGACCACACTGCCGTCTGTGAACAGGTTGAGGCCGCCGGTGTTGGTGTTCGCGATGGAGCCACCGGTGTCGACGGTGATGGTGCTGGAGGCTTTGAGGGTCAGGCTCTTGACGCTGGACCAGGACACCGAGTTCGCGACCGTGATCGAGCCACTGCCGCCAGCCCCACCGGCGGTGGCATCGACGGTGACGTTGTTGGAGACAAGCGCGTTCTGTAGCGTCGTGGTGTTCAGCACGGACGAATCGGCGGATCCGGTAAATCCCCCGAGGCCATCATCGTCCGCATCATTCGCACCCGTGGAGATGGTGATGTCGCTGGGATCCAGGAGCAAGGTGCCGGTCTTGCCATGCGGCGCCAGGGTATTGACACGACCCTTGAAGCTCAGCGTCTGTTTGCCCGAGGTTTCGACCCGCCCGCCATCGCCTCCACGGACACCGCCCCGAGCATCAATGCTGCCGGCGAAAGTGGTGTGGCCATCGGCCCAAACCACCACCTGCCCGCCATCGCCCTTGTCCGTTGCGCTGGCCTGGATGCTGGCTTGGGTGCCCACCACCGTCATGCTGGAATTTTGCGGCTCGCCCTGGCCCTGAAAGCCGCCGCCCACATGCACCAGTCCGCCGCCCGCGGCACCCGAGGCGTCGATCGCGGCCGTGCCGAACAGGCCGACCCGATGCCCCAGGATCCGCGCCTCACCGCCCTGCTCGCCCGCACCGGCGCCGCTGACGTCGATCTTGCCGGTGACCACCGTGTCACCAACCGGGCCACCATTGATGAAGACCTGGCCGTTGCGCGTGCCGATGGAGCGCGCCTGCACCAGGCCATCCATGTTCAAGACCGTGTCGGCCAAGCCCGCACGCGCCGCGGCGCGCAAGTCAACGACGCCACCGTCGGCTTTGATGGAGCCCAAAACCTTGAGCTTGGCATCGAGCTGCTCATCGTTGCGTGGCTTGAAGAACACCAAGCCATCGCCATCGATGTCGATGTGCACCGCATTGACCGCGGCGGCGGCCACGCGCTGCGCTTCCAGTTGGCCGCCGAGGGTGATCTGCGGCCCGGCGAAAGCGAGCAGTCCGCCCGGTGCGCGTAGCTGGCCCTCAACCACGATGCTGCCTGGCGCATCGCTGCTGCCGCTGAGGCTGTACTGGGAGCCGCTGCCGCTGATGGCCAGGGTGGTGGCGAGCAGCCCGCCCACATCGACCCTGGCGTCGCGCCCGAACACAATGCCGCGCGGATTGCTGAGGAAGACACGGCCATTGGCATCAAGTCGGCCCAGGATCTGGCTCGGGTCGTCGCCGATCACGCGATTGACCAGCACCGACTGGCTGGACGGCTGAACCACGCGCAGCGATTCCTGGCTGCCAATGGAAAAACTGCGCCAGTCGATGCTGGCGGTGTCACTGCCCTGCCGGATCTCCATCTGGCCGGGTTTGGGCGTCAGGATGGTGGCCGTGCCGGAGGTGACCACCCCGTTCTGCGGCGTTGCTGCCGCTTTGCCGGCCCCAACGGCCAGACCACTCGCCACCCACACGGCCAGGCACACAGGGCTCAGTCGCAGCGCCTCGGCCTCGATGGACAAGGCGCGGCAGGACAGGTTCGACTTTGGGGCTGGCATGGTGAAGCTCGGGTGGGTCAGGCGGTGATGATCAAAGGGTTCGAATCAGGCAGTGAGCAGTTCAGCGGGCTTACGGACTCAGAAGAAGGCGCTGAACTGGGCATACAAGCGGGGGTCCCGTTTCACGGTGTCACCGGTGGGCGTGCCTTTGAGCGGCTTGGCCACACTCAGACGCAAGGCATAGAGCCCGGGCCGCGACCATGCCAGGCCCACGCCAATGCCGGAGTAAGCGGCCGAATTGCTCGCACTGCCGGCCCCGGCTGCGCCGCCGGTGGGCAGTTGGCTGGCCGGATGGCGGCGGAAGGTCACCTGGCCATAGTCGGCAAAGAAAGCCAGCACCGATTCCTGCGCCCATTGGCTGGAGAACAAGGCACTCAGCGGCGAGCGCAACTCCAGGCTGGCCAGCAGGCCGGAATCTCCCGTGCCCTCGCCGTTGGCAAAGGCGCGCACGCCATCGGGGCCGCCGAGTCGGAACTGTTCGGTGGTGTCAAGGTTGTCCAGGCTGTATTGGCCGCGCACGCTGAGGTAGGCCAGCAAACGTCCGGTCCAGAGGTTTTGCAGCCGCGACACCGAGGCATTCACTTTGGTATATCGATCCGCGTCGGTCAAACCCGAGGGACGATTGGTGATGTATTTGACCTGGCCGGTAGAGATATTCAGGTCATAACTATTCACGCCGCCCGTCAATAAACTGTCACGAATATCTCCATTGCTGGCCACGCTGATACTCTGAACCTGTTTCTTGGTTTGCGAGGCGGACGCTTCTTCCCGGTCGTCGTAGTGTTTGGCGTCGAAGGCCAGCAGGGCAAACCAGTTCAAATTGCGCGAGCGAACCACCGGATACAGGCCGAAGGCATTGAGGTTGACCGCGCTGCCATTCCTGCCGATGGGAAACTCCTTTTTGTCCAGTGCGTAGCGAACCAGGGTCACGGCGCCGCCCGCGCGCAAGCCGCGTGCGCCCACCGGGCTGCTGTAGCTGCCGAGCAGAAACTTCATGCCCGCGTTGACCGAACTGAGGCCGCTGAGTGAGGCGCTGTCGCCCCGGCCGAAGGGGCTGGCCACGGTCATCTGGGCGCCAACGCGGCCCAAACCGATGAAGCGCGAGCCATTGAGGTCGGCATCGAGCTTGTACGCCAGGCGGCGTTCCCGTTGCGGCCGCACGACCAAGGTCGCCGTGCCGGGCCGGCGCCCCGGCTCGATCTCGAAGCTGGCCACGATGCCGCGCAGGTCGTTGAGCAGGAAAACAATCCGCTCGACCTGGCTGACGGTCAGGATGCTGCCGGGCTCCAACTGCGCCAGATAGGACTCGACCACGGCCTTGTCCACCAGCCAGGGCTCCTCATCCCACAGAAGACGCACCTGATCCAGGCGGCCTTCCAGCACCGCCAGCTGAATGATGTTCTTGTCCGGTGTCTGCTCCGGAATGAAGGCATAGCCCAGGTAGTAGCCGAGCTGGCTCTGCAGAAAACGCGTCACCGCATCCTTGGCATTGACGAGGTCTTCCCAGCTCTTGTTCTTGCCCACATAGGGGGCGGTCAGCCGGGCCAGCGCCTGTTTCAGGGCTTCGGGCGCATCGTCCGGCACCGCATAGGCTGCGACATCGAGCAGGACTTCATCCTCGGGCTTCTGCAGTTCGCGCGGCACCGCGCGTTGCGGTAGCAGGCGCGGGTCGCTGTCCAGCGGCGCGGGCTTGGGGCCCAGATCGGACGCCCGCGGAACCAGCGCCGGCGTGCTGACGCCCTGAGCCTGAGCCAGCGGCGGCAGGAGGGCCAGCTTCAGCAGCGTCAGCAGCAGTGCGGCTTGAACCTTTGTTTTCACGAAAACCCTGTAGGAAACCCGATTTCAAGAATCGACCGCAAATTCTAGGGTTGGATATATGAGGGTTTTGGGCTGTGTGCATATTCCCGCGGCACACCCGCATGGCCAGATTTTCGCGGCTGCGGTTTGTGATTCTGATGGTTTACCCTTGATTCAGCGGCTTGCTCCTGCTTCGTGAATTTGTCGCAAAGCACGACCCGGCCATTCCGGCCCGGCCGGATGCGGACAATAATCCGCCCATCGCTCAGGGAAACCCTGATTCACAGCCGGTTTCGGCACGGCCTCCTGACCGGCCTGTGGACGATTCAGCACGAGGAACCACACATCATGTCCACCGCATTCACCCTCGCCCCCTCAAGCACCACCTTGTGGCGCGCCGCGACCCGAAGCCTGAGTGGGTTCGCCCTGCTGGCGGCTGGCGCGGTGGCGGGGACGGCTGTTCAGGCAGCACCGGGCGCGGCCACGGCGCCCGCCTCAGCAGCGTCGGCCGCAGCGCCTGCCGTGCTGGACCTGGGCAGCAAAGTGCCGGACCTGGCCGCCGTCAAGGAAGGCCTGTTCCCCGAGGACATGTGCGAGGAGCTGATCAAGAACGGCTTCAAGTGCATGGGCTTCAAGCCCGCCACCACCTTCTCGCTGAGTGCCGTGGCCTTTGCCCTGGGCTCGGCCGTGTTGCCGGATTCGCTGAAGCAACAGCTGGACGTGTTTGCCGAGGTCTTGAAAGCCAAGCGCGGCGCCGCACAGAAGATCCGCATCGTCGGCCATGCCGACAGCAGCGGCAACGAAGCCGGGAATCTGCAGCTGTCGCAGCGCCGCGCCGAGGAGGTGAAGCGTTATCTGGTCAACAAGGGCGCAGACGCGGGCATGCTGGAAGTGACGGGCGTGGGTTCTAAGGACCTGCTGCGCCCCGAGGCCCCGACCGCAGCGGAGAACCGTCGCGTCACCTTGGGTCGCTGAGCCCTGGTCTGGGCTGATGGCCGGTGTTGGCGTGTGAAAGCGTCAGCAGCCGGCCTTTCTTTTTGGCGTCTGCGTCGCTGTTCGCTCGGTCGAGCGAATGCGCTGCGCTCGCACGGTAGCGCCCGATGAACTCTCGCAAACAAAAGCTGTCCAGCAAGAATGCGGCTGCGGCCTCCCAGCTGCAGCAGGGCCTCAAGGCCGCCATGCGCAAGCACCAGCAGGGCCAGATCCAGGCGGCCGCGGATCACTACCGAGTCTTGCTCCAGTTCGCGCCAGACATGCCAGACGCCTTGCATTACCTCGGTGTGGCCGAGCACCAGCTCGGCCACCCGCAGGAGGCGGTGCGCATGATTCGGCGGGCCGTCGAGCTCGTGCCGGCCTATGTCGATGCCCACAACAACCTCGGCAACGTCTACAAGGAGCTGGGCCAGTTTGAAGCGGCAGAGGCCAGCTACCGGGCGGCCCTGGACCTCCGCCCCGAGTTCGTGATGGCGCACAGCAATTTGGGCGTGGTGCTGGCCAAGCTCAAACGCCACGAGGAAGCGCGGGCGAGATACCAGAAGGCCATCGATCTCAAGCCCGACTTTGCCGATGCCTGGCACAACCTGGGCAATATGCTGAGCAAATGCGGCAGGCTGGAGGAGTCGTTGACCGCCTTCCGGCGTGCCCTTGAATTGGCGCCCTACACGCCCAGCACCTACGAGGATCTGGGCAATGCCCTCGCCGCCAGCCAGCGTGCCAATGAAGCGCTGGCCGTCTATCGCCAGTGGCAAGCGATCGAACCTGACAACCCCGTGATTGAACACCTGATTGCCGCCTGCGGCGGCGAAGCCAGGCACGCGCGCGCCTCTGACGGCTATGTCAAAGACGTGTTCGACCGCTTCTCCGAGAGTTTCGACACCGTCCTGGCGGGCCTGGACTACCGCGCCCCGGCGCAGGCCGGGGAGCTGATTGCAGAGCTGCTGGGCGAACCCCAGGCCGAGCTGCAGGTGCTGGATGCCGGTTGCGGCACGGGCTTGTGCGCGCCCTACCTCAAGCCCTATTCGCGCCACTTGCTCGGCATGGATCTGTCCCAAGGCATGCTGGACAAGGCTGCGCAGCGCCAGGCCTACGATCACCTCGAACAGGCCGAGCTGAGCGCTTATCTCGCCGAACATCCCGCGGCCTTTGACCTCATCGTCTCCACCGATACCCTGATCTATTTCGGTGTCTTGCAGCAGGTCTTGGAGGCCGCAGCCGCAGCGCTGCGCCCATCCGGGCATTTGGTGTTCACGCTTGAAGCCGGCGAGGACGACTGTGAGCCGGGCTACCGCTTGCAACTGCACGGGCGCTACAGCCACAGCGAAAGCTACGTCCGACGCATGCTTGAGGACGCAGGCCTGAGCATCAAGGCCACCCGGCGGGTCACGCTGCGCACCGAAAGTCATCAGCCCGTGGTGGGCTTGCTCTTCGCGGCTCAGCGCGTGGCTTGAGCGTGGACTGAGTACGGATTGAGCACTGCAGTTCTAAGGGAGCATGTTTCATGGCGGGATCAATGGAATTCAACTTCGCGATCAGACCCACTGGCTCCGGCCCCGCAGGGCGAGGCGCTGCGCAGGCGCAGCCCATGCGCATCCTCCTGATCGGCAACTTCAGCGGGCGCCAAGGTGTAGCGGCTGCTGCTAGTCTGGCGACACGGCCGACCCATCGGGTGGACGTGGACACCCTGCCTGAATTGATGCGCCGCCTGGCGCCCAGGGTGCCGGTCGGTGCCACCGCCTTCGAGGCCCAGGACATCGACGACTTCCATCCCGACAGCTTGTTCGCGCGGGTGCCCGTGTTTGCTTCCCTGCGCGAGCTGCGCCGGCGTTTGCAGGACCCGGCGCAGTTTGCGCAAGCCGCGGCAGAGCTGGGGATGAACTCAGCGAAGGCTGATTCGCGGGCAGGCGCCGTACCTGCAGAGGCCGCTGGCGATCTGCTGTCCGGCCTGCTGGGCGGCCGGCCGGGGGGCGCCGCTCGTCACACAGGAACGCCGGCTGCCGCTCATGCAGCGCCCGCCGGCATCGATGCCTTCATACGCCAGATCGTCGCGCCCCATGTCGTGCCTGACCATGGGGCGCAGCAAGCGGCGCTGCTGGCGTCAGTTGACGTGGCGATTGCCGAGCAGATGCGGCAGCTGCTGCATGCGCCTGAATTCCAGGCCATCGAGTCCGCCTGGCGCGGTCTGCACTTGCTGCTGTCTCAGCTCGAACTGGATGAACAACTGCAGCTGCATCTCTTTGATGTCAGCCGCGAAGAGATGCTCGCCGATCTGGTCGCGGCGCAGGGCAATGTCCCGCGCACCGGCCTGTTTCGCGCCCTCGTCGAGCGAAACCGCGGCGCGCCGGGTGCGCAGGCCTGGAGCCTGCTCGTCGGCCTTTTCAGTTTTGGCCCCTCGGACACCGACATCGGCCTGATTGCCGCGCTGGGCGTGCTCGCCTCCAAGGCCGGCGGTCCATTCCTGGCCGCGGCCGACATGGACTTGGCACTGGCCGAACCTGCTGCCTTGACGGGCTGGCAGCGCTTGCGCCGCAGCGCTGAACTGGCACCCTGGATCGGCCTCTCGGCCCCTCGCCTGCTTTTGCGCGCGCCCTACGGCCGCCGCAGCGACCCCATCACGGCCTTTGCATTTGAGGAACTCCCGGCCGGAGTGCCCGAGCATGAGCACCTGCTCTGGGGGCCCTCCTCCTTGGTGACCGCCCTGCTCATGGCCCGCGCCTTCCGTCAACAGGGCTGGGACTTCGAGCCCGGCGATGAAAGCGAACTGGCTGATCTGCCAAGCTTCAGCTTCGAGCGCGATGGCGAAAAGGAGCTGCAAGCCTGCGCCGAAACCTATCTCAGCGAACGCGCGGCTCAAGTGATTTTGGACGCGGGTTTGATGCCGCTGCTGAGCCACCGAAACCGGCATGCGGTGACGGTGATGCGGTTTCAGTCGATCGCAGAGCCGACCAGCGCTCTGGCTGGGTTGGCGGGGAGGCTGGCGAATCCCAACGCGCGCTAAAGGCAAATAGGTCCCATCTCTCATGATGGGCTTGGTCGAGTGTGGTGCCGAATGAAGGCCCAACGCCGCAGTCGCAGCCACGCGCTTCAGCGCTGCCCGTTCCTTTGCTTGAGCAGAGGCCGGTGAGTCAGTCTGCTTCCACCTTGGGGGGCAGCTTGGGTTCCAACGGCGCACTGACCGGGGGACCGCCGATCTGGGTGCTCCTGCGTGTGGCCAAATCCACCCGGTAAATGCCGCCGGCCTCGTTGACGATTTCCAGTGCCTGAGCTCCCGGCAACAGCTGCATCGAGCGGAAATAGCGTGGCAGTGTGGGCAGGCCGGCGACTTGAGCGCGAGGCACCTCGTACACCTTCAGTCGCCACAGTCGTTGGCCGCTTGCAATGTCGATGGCGGCGAGGTATCCCCCAGCTTGGTCACCGTTGCGGCTGTCGTGCAAGTCCTGAACATAGCGCACGCCCTCATGCTCAATGTCGGCCATCTGGGGGGCAGATGGGCGGCTGATTGAAGGTGCGTTCACAGGAGCTTCATCCTTGGCAATATGAACTGGCGGCACACCATCGGCCCACGCAATCAGAGGCAATGACAGTAGCGTTGCGAAAGCTGCGAGCCCTGCCGGTTTCAAATGGCTCGCAGCGCATGATTGCGCTCGCCCTCGTTGAGTACACCGGCGCAGTCGGTGGAGAAGGACGCCCAGCGCGGTGCCAATACCCTTCGAAAATTGGTTCGCATAAGCTGCCAAATCAACGCAACTCGCAGATGCCAAACACCTCGCCGCGTCTCGCAGGTTCTCGCTTCAATCGACACACCATCTGGATGGGGCGCCCCTCCAATTCGCCGTTGACCTTGTAGTTGCGCTTGATCAAGTACCAGGCTTTGTAGCTTTATCCTCGTGATGGATCACGATGGTCTGCTTGACCATGGGTTCGCTGGGAAGCAAACGATCCAGAAGCCTTGCCTTGTGGGTCAAAGCGGGCAGGACGAAGCCGCCATCCGCCGAAGTTTTGACACGGTCGCTCGACTTCTCGTCGTTCCACTCGGCTTGACGCTCGACCACAGCCCCCACCACGGCCCGCCCATGCTCCAGGACGGAACCCTTGACCTGCGAAAAGATGACCCATGTGAGCTTGCTCACCACAGGTTCTCTCCCTGAATTCCCCGCGAACTCACAAATATCGTCAAGGTATAGGGCGCACCAACTTGCTGTCGATTTCGAAGACAAAACGTGCACCGCGCTCGTTGACAATCAAAATTTCACGCTGTTCTGCTCGCAATTCAAACAGGGTGAAGAAGACATCCTGAACATCAGCCTCGAGATTGGGGTCCAAGGGCGTGTCATAAATCTTGATCAATGCCACCCTCGCTTGCGTGTTAGCGTCCATGACAACCATATAGCCCGTACGCTGTGGTAGGTCCAATAGGGTGCCGTTGATCACTTCCTTGTATCGCAGGCCCTCAAATTCAATATGAGGAAGGTTCTGCCCCACTCGGCTTTGCATCGCATTGAAATTCACGTGAATCTCCTTCGCAGAGGATTTGATTTGTCCGGACAAGCCAACATGCCCATTCGCAAGGCAATGAGTAATCAGCATACTCAGTGCCGCGGTGCTGGCCAGTCGAATTCGAGGACGGGGGCAGTTCGGCATGAGGGTCACCTTCAGTTCCAGTTTTTTGCAAGCTTGTTGAGGTTGCCTCCGGTACCCGCACCGGCCCGCGTGATATCCCCGCTTGTCAACGCGCCCGCACAATCCGCAGCAAAAAACGCCCAAGTGTCGGCGTTCACTGCCGCCTTAGCCGGAGTCAGGCTGGTCCCAACGCCAATGCCTTGCCATGCATATGACTTGTCTTCTGTGGAAGCGTCAATGTGCGATACCTCATGAACAATGATCCGGGCCCAGTTCTTCTTGACGTCATGGAGCACGGACACATCGTAGTTTTCAAAGAATGCTTTCTCGATGTAAACCGTCTTTGGGGTTTCCTTCAGAGTAAATACATACGCTTCGATCAGTTCCTTGGCAGGATTGCTTCGGTCCTTAGGCATGTCTGTAATGACGAAGTTACAACCGTTCATTGTCGAGGTCATCTTCTTGAATCCGGCAAGGACATTGGCAATGGTGAGTTCAAGCTCACTGGCAGTGCTACTGCCATCGTCAAACCATCGTTTAACTTTGGCCATTGCGGCTGGGTCGGTCTTGGATGAACTTAGAGTCGATTGCGCAGCAAGGCACCAGGTCAAACCCAATTGCGTCGCTTCAGCCAAGCGACCCTTGGTCTCGTCATCAAAGACTTCGTCGACATTGTTGAGGCAAGTCTCGAGTTTGCTGTAGGTCGTCGCAGCGTCGGTAAGTTCTCCCAAGGGGAATTGACGAAAAGACTTGGGCGAAGAAAAGACCCAAACATTTTGTGAGCCTCTTGAGCCAGCCAGGTACAGATGCCTCATGAACTTGATCAATGCCGCAGTCTTGACCACGGCCGCTGGTGGTGCGCCAGCTCCACCAGGACCCTCAATGCCGACACCCTTCATCACATAGGCAGCCTCGCCACCTTTCTTGGCCAGGGTTCGCATCATGTTCAAGGCCCCGGCGCTTCCGAGTTCGGGGCCTGTCGCACCCAACAACTTCTTGAGTAGGGCAGAAGATGCATGGCCCTGCAAACTTGAGGTTGCAAGCAAAGCTCGGTGCTCTTGGTATTCGTCACCAAATTTCTGATTCGACATAAGTACTCCTTTTTGGAAATTGAAGGTCGATTGGCACGCTCCAAGAGCATCTAAAAATCGGTGCTCAGAGCTTAGGTTTCTCGTGGCACCCAAACTTATCGGACCAGCCTATCATTTGCGCAAGTAATGTCACCGCCGAATGCTCCTGCCCGAATACCAGCTATTTCTCTCGGAACGCAGCAACGGCTTCATAGTTTTGCGACACAGGTCAGGCAATAGATGGGATTCCGATTGCCGATGCAGGCCCGTCATCGATAGAAAGGGACTTGGGCTTCAGCTCCAACTCATTTATACGAGTCGATGCCAGCTCGACGTCGTTAAAGCCATCCGAGAACATCCCTTCATCAAAAACCTGAAGGCGCCCAACTCAATCTGACGTTGTATCTTGACTTCATTGCAGATGCCAAGGTCAGAATCCTTGGGCATGTCTTAACTTAAACTACCACCTCTAGTCATGGCGGCGGTCCATAGAAATTTCAAAGGGCGCTCAATACTTGGGTCCAAAACACTCTGCAAGCAAGCGATAGTTATCCGCATTCCTGAGAGCATCGGCAGGGCTATGTTCCGCAAGCATCTGGCATAGCAACAGCCCGTAACATTTTTGGCGATCAGTTTCACAACCAGCCGCTGTTGCAGGTAGATCATCCGTTCCCAAGACAATATGACTAAGCTCGTGTATGACAACTCCAAAGTTCGTCATTTCCGATTCGCTGAGCCGCCCTTGGCACTTGACGATACCTATCCTTTCTTTCTTGACTAGCTTTTGCCTGGCTTGTATGCCCTTCAAAAACTCTTTGGGATCCGCCTCCGCCTTAACCCCTAAATTCCTGCGAAATCCATCAACCACCTGTTTCTTTTTGGTTCTCTGATCTGGAAGCACTGCCGACAAATAGTCAGCACAGAAATCTCCAACATTGTCAATTCTCGGATCATATCCTTTGGGCTTCGGCTTTTCATTCTCAACCAGCGCCGCTTCCACAGCACTCAGGTCATCCAACTCCTTGCTTACAACGTCGTAGTCCCGAAGAATCTTTCGGGTCTTTGATATCTCGCCGTCGTTTGTCACAAAATTACAAGCCAAGTCGCTGGTTGGCTTTGTCTGATCTGAATTGAAAAAATTCCGACCTAGCGACATGGTCGCTTGACCCACTCCACCTTTACCCCAGACATCTTCTGGCGTAAACACAATATCAAGAGGTTTTCCCGCATGAATTCGGGCGCGCATAGCAAGCAGATTTTCAATAATCTTCGAGTTTTTCGCGCTGCCAAACCAACGCTTTTTATAGACATTGTCAAACCAGCGCGATGCTGTCACCCCGCGAATCGTCAAGTCCAGAACATTGGACGACACGGCAAATGCATCATCCAGCTGCCGCACAACTTGCGCCTTGCTTAGTCTTGTTGCGCCAACGATTTGATCAATTTGATCTGAAGCAATATTGAACATGGGCACCTGAATTTCTCCTGACCGCAACGCAAAGGATCTGAGTTGAAGCGCAGAATTCAAACTCCACGCCGGAGACAAGATTTCACGCAAACGTGTAAGCAAACTCCCCACTTCTTACATCTACTTTCACCCCCACAATCTCATTCCCCTCCATCATCCGAGTCAAGAACTGACGCGAAATATCCGGCAGCATGGTGTTGGTCAGAATCGCATCAATCATCCGGCCCCCCGACTCAGACTCGGTGCAACGCGAAACCACCAGTTTCACCACCTCGTCCGAATACTCGAACGGAATTTTGTAGCGCGCCTCCACCCGCTTTTTGATCCGATTCAGCTGCAGGCGCACGATCTGCCCCAGCATTTCGTCGGACAGCGGGTAATAGGGAATCGCAACCAAGCGGCCCAGCAAGGCCGGCGGGAAGATCTTCAGCAGCGGCTCGCGCAAAGCCTTGGCCATGCCCTCGGGATCGGGCATCAGGTCCGGGTCCTTGCACAGCCCGGCGATCAGGTCGGTGCCGGCGTTGGTGGTCAGCAGGATCAGCGTGTTCTTGAAGTCGATGAAGCGGCCTTCACCGTCTTCCATAAAGCCTTTGTCGAAGACCTGGAAGAACATCTCATGCACGTCTGGGTGGGCTTTTTCCACCTCGTCGAGCAGCACCACGCTGTAGGGCTTGCGGCGCACGGCTTCGGTCAGCACGCCGCCTTCGCCATAGCCCACGTATCCCGGGGGCGCTCCTTTGAGCGTGCTGACCGTGTGGGCTTCCTGGTACTCGCTCATATTGATGGTGATGAGGTTTTGCTCACCGCCGTAGAGCGCTTCGGCCAAGGCCAGGGCCGTCTCGGTCTTGCCCACGCCTGAAGTGCCGGCCAGCATGAAGACGCCAATCGGCTTGCTTGGGTTGTCCAGGCCGGCGCGGCTGGTCTGGATGCGCTTGGCGATCATCTCCATCGCGTGGTCCTGGCCGATCACGCGCTGGCCCAGATGCTCGGCCACCTTGAGAATCGTCTCAATCTCGTTGCGGGCCATGCGGCCGACCGGGATGCCGGTCCAGTCGCCCACCACCGCGGCCACGGCCTGATAGTCCACCGTGGGCAGGATCAGCGGGTTCTCGCCCTGCAGCGCGGCCAGCTTTTCCTGCACCGCGTTCAGCTGGGTTAGCAGGGCTTGGCGCTCGGCCTCTCGGTCGCTGTCGGTCAGGCCTTCGGCTGCGGCTTCCGCGGCGGCATCGGCCTCCAGCTTGCTGCCCGTGCCCTCCACCGGGCGGATGCCGGCGCGCAGCTTGCCGCGCAGATCCAGGAGCTGGTCGACCAGGGCCTTTTCTTCGCCCCAGCGCAGGTCCAGCGCGGCCAGGCGGGCGCGCTCTTCGGCCAGGGCGAGCGACGCCTCTTCCTCGCGCTTGCCGATGGCGATGCCGATGGCCTTCTCGCGGGCGATGATGCCCAGCTCCACTTCCAGCGCTTCGATGCGCTTGCGGCTGTCGTCCACCTCGGCGGGCGTGGCATGCAGGCTCACGGCCACGCGGGCGCAGGCGGTGTCCAGCAGGCTGACGCTCTTGTCGGGCAGCTGGCGGGCCGGGATGTAGCGGTGGCTGAGCTTGACGGCGGCTTCCAGCGCTTCATCGAGGATCTGCACCTGGTGGTGCTTTTCCATGGTGCTGGCCACGCCGCGCATCATCAGGATGGCCTTGGGCTCGTCGGGTTCGTCCACCTGCACGGTCTGGAAGCGGCGGGTCAGGGCCGGGTCCTTCTCAATGTGCTTTTTGTACTCGGCAAAAGTGGTGGCGCCGATGGTGCGCAGGGTGCCGCGGGCCAGGGCCGGCTTCAGCAGATTGGCCGCATCACCCGTGCCGGCCGCGCCGCCGGCGCCGACCAGGGTGTGGGTTTCGTCGATGAACAGGATGATGGGCTTGGGGCTGGCCTGCACCTCGTCGATGACGGAGCGCAGGCGCTGTTCGAACTCGCCCTTCATGCTGGCGCCGGCCTGCAGCAGGCCCACATCGAGCGCGCGCAGTTCCACCTCCTTGAGGCTGGGCGGCACATCGCCACGGGCAATGCGCTGGGCAAAGCCTTCGACCACGGCCGTCTTGCCCACGCCGGCCTCGCCGACCAGGATGGGGTTGTTCTGACGGCGGCGCATCAGGATGTCCACCACCTGGCGGATCTCGTCATCGCGGCCGACGATGGGGTCCATCTTGCCGTTGCGCGCTTGCTCGGTCAGGTCGACGGTGAACTTCTTCAAGGCCTCCTGCTTGCCCATGGCCGCCGGCGCCATGGCGCCGCTCTCCTCACCGGGGCTGCTGCCTGCGGCGGAGGAGCCATCGGTGGCGCCCTGCCCTTCCTCGGGCGAGCCGGCCAGCACCTGGGCCAGGCGGTCGCTCAGGTCTTCCACCTTGAGCTTCTCGAACTGGCGGCTGATGGCGATCAGCGCATTGCGCAGGGTCTTGGTCTTGAGCATGCCCACCAGCACATAGCCGGTGCGCACCGTGTTGTCGCCGTACAGCAGGGTGCCGTAGACCCAGCCGCGCTCGATGGAATCGGCGATGTTTTCGGCAATGTCCGAGATGCTGGTGGCGCCACGCGGCAGGCGGTCGAGCGCGGCCGTCAGGTCCTTGGCCAGGGCGGCGGTGTCGAGCTCGCCGAACTTGATGATGCGGTGCCAGTCCGAGTCGGCGAGCTGCAAGATCTGCCCAATCCAGTGCTCCAGCTCGACATAGGGGTTGCCGCGCAGCTTGCAGAAGACGGTGGCGCCCTCAACCGCTTTGTAGGCGGTGCTGTTCAACTTGCCGAAGAGGGTCACGCGGTTGATGTCCGCCATGGTGAATCCTTTGACTGGTAAGAAAGAAGAAGACGACGAAACGTAGTCGGATGAATCAAGTCGAGCAGCGCCGCTACAGCGGGCTCGACCTGGGTTGAAGACGAAGCACGGCCGGCTCGGCGCGCGCGTGCGGGCGCCCCAGCCAGCTGGTCCAGCCCAGCCGGCTGCTGCGGCCCAGCCGGCATGCGGGCACCTGCTCGGGCTTGAGGGTCAGGGCCAGGTCCCAGCCGTACTCCAGGCCGATGTACTGGTGCACCAGGGCTTGCAGCGCTGGCAGGGCCGAGCCCACCGGCAGCAAGGCCTCGAAGGCCGGCAGGTCCAGCGGGCCGATGTGGATGCGGAAATGGTGCTGGCGGTCATACACCGCGCGGCCCAGCACGGCGCTGACGCCCAGCTGGTGGGTTGAATGGCGGCGCGAGGCGCCCTTGCGGCTTTGGCGTTGCAGGCGGGTGCGCTCCTGCGCCTGCAGCGGCATCCAGCGCCCCACGAACTGCTCGATGCGCGCCTGCATGCCCAGATAGGCGCTGAGCAGCTGGCTCAGGCCATCAGCATTGCGGGCCTGGCGCGCCTGCACCTGGGCATGGGCCAGGCGCGCATGGTCGGGCGCCGCGTCGCGCCCCTGCCAGGCCTCGCCGGCCACGCCCATCAAGGCGCCAACAAAGCCGGCAAAGCGATCGTCCTCGGGGCGATCGAGGTTGACGGTCGGCTTGCCCTGGGCCCAGGCGCGGTAGAACAGCAGCAGCAGGCGGTGATGGAAGAGATCGGCGAAGCGCGCGAAGGTTTCGTCGCCCTTGTGCAGCTTGCGCTCATGCGCATAGGCCGTCAGGTGCAGCGGCAAGGGGCCGTTGGGGCCGAAGAGTCCAAAGAAGTTCACCTCCAGGCGCGGGCGGCCGCTGCGGTCCTGCAAATTCAGTGCATGCAGGCTGCTGGGCGAGAACGCCAGGCTAGTGTTCTGTCCGAGTCGCAGCGGCTCGTCCACGGGGCGCTTGGCCGTGCCCAGCCCCGGCAGCTCTTGATGGTAGGCATCAATCAGGCGCAGCGCCTGGAAGAAGTCATAGCGGTGCGGTGCCGCCGCAATGTCCGCAATCGGGTCGGCACGGCGATGGGCTTGTGGCGCGTTCATGGCGGGCTTCAGAGAATGGCCCGGGCGCCCACGCGGGGGCGGCCTTGCAAGATGTCGCCGCGCGCCGGCGAGTGCAGGCGCAGCTGGGTGAAGCCGTTGAGCGAGACATGGCGGGCCACATAACGCTCCAACACCAGGCCCAGCAGGAAAGCGCTGCCGCCTTCGAACGCGTGGTCATCGATCTCCACCTTCACATCGACACCGCGGCCGAAGGTGATGGGGCCGGCCATGGGCAGACGACGCACCACGGACGACAAGCTCACCGAGCGCACGCCCTCGATCTGCCGCTGCGCGGCGGCATCGCCGCTGGCCGCATACAGATGCAGGATCTGGCGCAGCGCGGCGGCGCCTTGCTGGGCATCGGTGTCGGTCAGCGACAGGTGGTTCAGCGAGAGCTGGTTGATCAGCTTCCACGCCACATTGCCTTCACGCATGGCGGTCTGTGGCCGCGACGGTCCCTTGATCACCTGGATCATCTTGACCGGCGCGGTCTGATGCAGGGTCAAGTCTCCCTTGGCCTGGCCGGTGGGCATGAGGATGGGCAGATCGCGGTTGGTGCAAAGCGCCCGCACTGAAAGCTGGCGCAGCTCGGCCGGAAACGGCGCCTCCTTGGGGTCCACCACCGAGATGTAGACCTCGCTGCCGATGTAGCTGGTGCGCGGGCCTTCGCGGGTCTGGTGCTGCGACAGCAGGCGCGGCACGCGTTGCACCGAGTAGTAGGCGGGGTGTTTGCGGCTTTCGGTGTGGAAGGCGTTGTAGAGCGGCAGGAACTGCCAGTCCGAGGCGCCCCCTTTGGACACACCGCTCTCGCCGTAGCCATTGACTTCGAGAATCGAATGCACCTCGTAGTCCATCGGCCGGGTTCGATCGGGCACCACGTGGTACTCGAACTCGCCGGCTTGTGCCTGGATGCGATCGCAGCGGCGCTCCAGCAAATTGACGGCCGGCACGCAGTGCAAGGCAAGACTCTCGGCATCGACGGACTGCAGCAAGGCATTGTCAGCGCGCGAGAACAGGATGACGATGTCCACCTCCTGCTCGCTGTGCGAGCGCAAGGCATCGCCGAGCTCGTGAATATCGAAGAACAGAAAGCGCTGCGGCAGGGCAAAGTACTCCTGCAGCATGCGGTAGCCCTGGAAACCCTGCAGGGTCTGGGGCAGCAAGGCCTCCTCGTCCTCGAAGCCCGCCGGGCTCAAGCACTCGGCATCCAGGGTTTCGAACCAGACCCCTGAGCGCTGCGCCGGCAGCACGAAGACGCCCAGCGCATGGCCGCAAATCAGCTCGTGCAATCGGAAGGCCGTGTCATCCAGCCCTGCGCAATGCAGGCGCAGGCTGTCGAGGCTGAGCTTGGAGAAATCGGTCTCGGCCGTGCAGCGCAGGCGGATGCGCAAGCCCGAACGGTATTTGCGCCACTCGGGCACAGACGCCAGGGGCAAGTCCGCCGCCTGCTGAAAATACTCGACCTGGCCGATTTCCAGCGGCCACATCGTCAGCGCATGGGCGGTGCGGAACTCGCAGGCCGTGAGGCCGCTTTTGCCCGGCTGGCTCTGCATCACGCTGCCGCGCTCCAAGCGCAGGCCGGTGGCCAGGCTGGGGTCCTTGAGGTCGGGCGTCAGCTTGGCGATCAGCATGGACGGCGTCGGCGCCAGGAACTGCGGGTAGATGATTTCCAGCAGGGCCTGGGTGAAACGCGGGAACTCGGCGTCGAGCTTGAGCTGGATGCGGCCGGCCAGGAAGGCGAAGCCCTCCAGCAGTCGCTCGACATAGGGGTCGGTGACCTCCAGGCCTTCCAGGCCGAGGCGGGCGGCGATCTTGGGAAACTGCTGGGCAAACTCGCCGCCCATCTCGCGCAGATGGCGCAGTTCTTCGTTGTAGTAGCGGAGCAGGCGGGGATCCATGGCCAGGCTTCTTCAGCGGTCCAGTTCGCGCACGGCGACCCGGCCGGTCTCGAGATCGATGTCGGTCTTCAGCAGCAGCTCCAGGGGCACGGGCTGAGCCCAGAGCTGGCCGGCGATACGAAAGCCGATCTGGTTGTGGTGGTCCAGCTGCTGGGCCGAGACCACGGCTTCGACAACCAGGGTCTCGGGCAGGATGCGCGGCTCATGGTCGAGGATGGCCTGGCGCACGTTCTGCTGCAGCTGGAGCAGGTCGACATTGGAGACACTGCTGCCCGAGAGCGGTGGCAGGCCAAAGCTGAGCACCGATCTGCGCGCATGTTCGGCGCCCAGCCAGTCGATGTGCGCGCTGGGTGAGCTTGCATTGAACAACCAGGCCAGGTCACGCAAGACCATCTCGCGCAGCTGGCTGCGACCGATCACGCGCGACTCGGAGCTTTCCACCTGCGACAGCGGTTCATCGTCAGTCAGGCGGTCCAGCAGTGCGGGCTGGAGCCGGTCTCGGGCGCGCAACTGGGCCATGGCAACAAGCTCGTGTGCGTGTGTCAGGCGCTGGCCGGCGCCGGAGGCGCTGCGCTGTCGTCCGCGGATTCGTGCACGACCACGGTCCGCACATCCATCAGCGCAAATTCTTCGCCGTCGGTGGACCAGAGTCGCTGACCCAGGCCGATGTAGCTGTCCGGGCCTCGCTCGCGCCATTCGGTGGCGCGGGACAAGGCCAGCGCATCGCCAGCCGCCAGGTCGGTATCGGGGTAGCGAGTGGGGATCAGCCCCACGACTTCGCCGCCGTTGGTGAACATGAAGTGCGCGGGCATCCAGATGGCATCGCGCAAGTCCTGTGGTGGATCGATCTCCACACGCGCCAGCCGGTTCCAGGGCAGCCAGTAGTACTTGCCGTTGATGATGGCTTCGATCACCGGGCCGAGGCGGCTGTCGCCATCGGCGATCCAGCTGAAGGGCTGCTCATTGATGCTGCCAGCGCTGGCCGGGGCCTGTTCCAGGGCCTGAGCGCGCAGCGCTTGTCCAGCGACCACGTCGCCCTGCCCTTCACGCAGCAAGGCCTCGACCAGCAAAGCCACCCAGGTTTCCGGCTCACCAAAGAGCATGGGCACTTTTTCGCCGGCAAACACCTTCATGCGCAGTGCCTCGCAGGCGATCGCCTCGCGATAGGTCTGCACCATGGGCAGCATGCCGGCATCCAGCTCCAGCGCCACATTGAGCTGGTTCAGGGCGCGCTGCCACTGGCCGTTGATGCACAGGAGCTGGAACAGGAACACACGCAGCTTGGCGTCTTGCGGCTGGCTGCGAATCTGCTCGCTCAAGAGCTTGAGAGCCGCCAGGGCATCGCCGTCTTTGAGGGCTTGTTCGGCGGGAGATGGGTGAGCCATATGAGGTTTCCGTTCGCCTTGGAGCAGGACAGCGCGGGGAATTCGGGTCAGATTTGGAGCCGAGCAATGCAGAGACGACGGCTCAACAATCAAACATTCGGGAGAGATCAACACACCGCCTCAGCACGGCGGCGCGGGGCCTGGCTCGGGTGTCCTTCGGGTCAAATCTGGCGCGGCTCGCTGTGCGCTTATGCCTGCAGCTGACAGGCACAAAGCCCTCGCTTGGCGCCGCACCACCCGAGAGGGAAGCGGGCCGACGCTTGCTGTGCAACGGCGCCGGCCCTGCGAGCACCAATTACTTGGAGTTTTCGGCGATGTTGTAGGTGAAGGGCAGCGGTGTGTCGCCGGTGCCGTCCGCCTTCTGCGGGACGTAGGAGAACTTCACCTTGGCGAAGTTCAGGGAGATGTTCTCCGTCAGGCGGTCCTCGCCGCCCGAACCACCGGTGCTGACCGAGGTCACCAGGATTTCTTCCAGCTCGATGATGAGGTATTCAAGCGGCTTGTCGCCTGCCTTGCGAACGACCAGCTTGGCCTTCTTGATGTGCTTGCCGGTTGCGCAGCCATCGAGCAGAGCGTGCGAAGCCTTGTCGATGTACTTGGTGATCGAGATGTCCTGGAAGTTGGCCTTGCCCGCGCCAGCGCCGCCACCCTGGTGGGCGGTGCCGCTGTTCGAAACGCCCCAGCTCCACGCCAGGATGTCGATCTCACCTGCATACTTCTTGTCCCTCGACTCGCCCTTGATACCGTCAAGAACCAGAAACATGTCAACAGCCATGGGAATCTCCTTTGTGCCCGTTCGGGGGCGGTTAAAAACTGGGTGACCCAGTGATGAAGTGAAGGCTCAGCGCCGACGCCGAGCCGGGCAATGGATCAAGCCGCTCAACCGGCCTTGGCCGAAGGCAGCTTGGACACCAGCCGCAGCGACACGGTCAGGCCTTCGAGCTGGTAGTGCGGACGCAGATAGAACTTCGAGCTGTAGTAGCCCGGGTTGCTCGGGTCTTCTTCCACCACCACCTCGGCGGCCGACAGCGGATGGCTGGCCTTGTACTCTTCCGAGGAGCGGGCCGGATCTCCGTCCACGTACTGGGTGATCCACTGCGACAGCCAGCGCTGCACTTCCTCGCGTTCCTTGAAGGAGCCGATCTTGTCGCGCACGATGCACTTCAGGTAGTGCGCGAAACGGCAGGTGGCGAAGAGGTAAGGCAGGCGCGCAGCCAGGTTGGCGTTGGCGGTGGCGTCCGGGTCGTCGTACTCGGCCGGCTTGTGCAGAGACTGGGCGCCGATGAAGGCGGCGAAGTCACTGTTCTTGCGGTGCACCAGGGGCATGAAGCCGTTCTTGGCCAGCTCAGCTTCGCGGCGGTCTTCGATCGCGATCTCGGTCGGGCACTTCATGTCCACACCACCGTCATCGGTCGGGAAGGTGTGCGTGGGCAGGTTCTGCACGGCGCCGCCCGATTCAATGCCGCGGATGCGCGTGCACCAGCCGCTTTCCTTGAAGGAGCGGTTGATGTTGGTGGCCATGGCGTAGGCGGCGTTGGCCCAGGTGTACTTGCCGTGGTCGGCCGAACCGGTGTCTTCCTCGAAATCGAAGGCCTCGACCGGGTTGGTCTTGGCACCGTAAGGCAGGCGCGAGAGGAAGCGCGGCATGGCCAGGCCGATGTACTTGGAGTCTTCCGATTCACGCAGCGAGCGCCAGGCGGCGTAGTCGGGCGTGGAGAAGATCTTGGTCAGGTCGCGCGGGTTGGCGAGCTCCTGCCAGGAGTCCATTTGCAGCAGCGTGGGCGAACCGCCGGTGATGAAGGGCGCATGGGCCGCAGCGGCGATCTTGGCCATTTCAGACAGCAGCTCCACATCGGGCGCGCTTTGGTCAAAGTGGTAGTCGCCCACCAGGCAGCCGAAGGGCTCGCCACCAAACTGGCTGAACTCTTCGGAGTAGATCTTCTTGAAGATCGGGCTCTGGTCCCAGTTGGTGCCCTTGTAGCGCTTGAGCGTCTTGCCGAGCTCGGCCTTGGACACATTCATCACGCGGATCTTCAGCGACTCGTCGGTCTCGGTGTTGTTCACCATGTAGTGCAGACCACGCCAGGCACCCTCGAGCTTCTGGAACTCCTGGTGGTGCAGGATCAGATTGATCTGATCGGACAGCTTCTTGTCGATGGCGGCAATCATGGCCTCGATCGAGGACACCACATCGCTGCCGATCAGCTGGGTCTGGGCCAGGGCCTGCTGGGCCAGGGTCTGCACCGCCTGCTCGACGGCACCCTTGGCATCATCGGACTTGGGCTTGAATTCCTTCTGCAGCAAGGAGGCCAGGTCGCTGCCTTCAAAGCTGACGCCGGCCAGCGCGGCGGAGGCTTGGGTTTCTGCCATATCGTTCTCTCCTACTCGTGTCTTTGATGTCGTGGCCGTGTGCTTCAGGCGTCGCTGGGCTTGGCGGTGGCGGCCAGAGAGCCCAGCAGGGCCGGGTCGGCCATCAGCTTGCCGATCAGCTCTTCGGCACCGCCCTTGCCGTCCATATAGGTGACCAGGTTCTGCAGTTGCTGGCGGGCTTCGAGCAGCTTGCTCAGCGAATCGACCTTGCGGGCCACCGCGTCGGGCGAGAAGTCATCCATGCTGTCAAACGTAATGTCCACGCTCAGATTGCCTTCGCCGGTCAGGGTGTTGGGCACCTGAATCGCCACGCGCGGTTTCATGGCTTTCATGCGGGCATCGAAGTTGTCGACATCGACTTCCAGGAACTTGCGATCGGCCACCGGGGCCAGAGGCTCGGCCGGGTTGCCCGACAGATCTGCCAGCACACCCATGACGAAGGGCAGCTGCACCTTCTTCTCGGCGCCATAGACCTCGACGTCATATTCGATCTGCACCCGCGGTGCGCGATTGCGGGCGATGAACTTTTGGCTGCTACTCATTCCAGGCTCCTGTGCGACGTAGAAGAAATTCAAGACATTCGCGGCTTCAGGGTCTCAGGCTTGCCGCGAATTGGGGGATCACGAGTTGTCGGTGTTGTAGGGGTCAATGCCCACCAAACCAGCGACGCCGGCCAAGGCATCGGGGGCCAACATCTTCACCAGCTGGAGGAAGTTTTGGTTGATCAATTCACTGCCTCGACGCAAAAACAAGGGGGCGGGATTCGAGGGCTCGACACGCTCCAGATACTCGCAAACCATGGCGATGGCCTTCAGCGCATCCTCGCGCGAGTTGACACTGCCGGACAGTCCCCGCTCCTGCGTCCTAACGCCTGAAGACATGGACTGCTCACCATCGTCGGAAGTATCTGACGCTCCTGCCGGATCGTGCGCTTCTGCGGGAAAAGTACCGAAGACTCCCTGCACCAGGCTTTGCAGCGGGCGCAGATCGGGCGCGAGCTCGTGCCCCAGCTTGTCCAGCAGCAGGGCACGCAGCGCTTTCAGCTGTTCCTGCGCGGCCTCGCAAGCGGCGCGCAGCCCGGGCCGCTTGGCCTCCGCGGCGGCGGCCATCTGGCTCAGGGCCGCGGTGCTCAGCACATCCTCACCTTCGCGCGCCGGCGACAAGCCCAGCGCCACCTCCACATGTCGGCCCGTCACCAGGCCGATGCTGCGGTCTTCGATCAGACGCGCTTCGCGCAGGTCTCCGATCAGGCCCTCGACTTCGCGCAGCAAGGTCAGGGCGTTGACGCGGGCATAGGGGTCGCCATCGTCAGGGTCGGGCAAGGGGTGCACATGGTCCCACAGGGCCTCGATCATGCTACGCAGCAATTCCAGCCCCGGGGCCAGGCTCGCATAGCCCTGCAGATGCACCAGCGAGCGCATCCAGAGGATGGCAATGCGCAAGTCGCGGCTGCGCTCCAGCAGCGCCTCCGACAGCTCCATCACCTCGCGCCAGGCGGGCGGCTCGGCCGGACCGAACTGCGACTCCGGTTTGCCGGCCGCTGCCCGGCTCAAAGTCAGAAAGTCGTTGTCGTATTCGAGGTCAGGGCCGCAAGGCGCACTGTCGTCCGCCAAGGGCACAGACCACAGCGCGATCTTCTCGCGCGCTTGTTCGATCTCACTCATCTCACCCACCTTGTTTCAAGCATTGGCCATCTCCTCACTTCAGCGCACCACATCGGCATGGAAGCGCGCGGCCCCGTAGTCATCGCAAGCCTGAGCCGTGCAGCCCACGCTGCGGCCCAGGAGAAACGGCGGGCTGCCCGTAGCCAGACCGCGCATCAGGCTCGAAGCCCGCTCGCCCGTGGGCAGCTTCAAGAACACGTCCTCGCGCTCGCTGCTCAGGGCGCTGTAGTCGCGCGGCTGGGCGCTGACGATGACCAGGAACTCCTGGCGGCCCGGCGGCTCTGCCGCATCGACCGGCCAGGACTTGGGCGGCAGTTCCAACTCCTGACCCGCCTTGACCTTGAGTTGGGGAATCTGCGCATTCGGCAGGAACTGCAGCAAGGAGCCATCCTGGCCCAGCAGCAGCACCTGGACATGCCCGTCACGGGCCGACCTGATCCGGAAAGACAGACGATCCTTGCCGATCACAAACTGCTCGCGCGCCAGGCGAACCTCCACCGCAAAGCCCGGGCTTTGCCGCTGCAGCACATCCTCAAAGGCTTGCGCGGGCTCGAAGCGCGGCAGCGCGGCTGCTGCGCCCTCGCTCGGCGGCGCAGCTGTGAGGCTCGGTGGCGCGCTGGCGGCCGAGGCACTGCTCGACAGCGCGGCAGTGCTGTCTTTGGGTGCAGCGCCCGGCCCACCCCGCCCGCCCAACCAGGCCGTGACACCCAGCCCCGCCAGTCCCAGAGCTGCACCCAGGGCCAACCAACGCTTGCGCCCTGCCCCGGCGCCTGTGTCCGCCGCAGCTGTTCGGCCTGGCGCATGCACGGCGCCAGCTGTGGCGGCTGTGCTTGCGGGCGCGGCCTTGGCGCGCGCGGCGCCCGAAGCGGAAACAGATGCTCCATCGTCCAGCGCCGATGCCGCTGAGTCAGGGTCCGACTCAAGGCTGCTCAGTGCGCGCAGGCCCAGGTCCTGGCGCAGCGCGGCGATTGACGCGGTCCGGTCCTCCGGCCGCACGCGCAAGGCCCGGTCCAGGGCCTGCAAGAACTGCGGGCTGTAGCGGCCAGCGGCTGCCTGTTCCAGCGGCACATAGCTGTCGCTCATCAAGCGGCTGACCGAGGTGGGCGGCGTGCGGCCCATGATGGCGAAATGCATCGATGCCGCCAGGGCATAGACGTCGGTCCAGGGGCCCTGCTTCATATTGGGCGCCTCGGCGTATTGCTCCACCGGCGCATAGCCAGGCTTGAGAATCACGGTCAGGGCCTGCGTCATGTCGCCGATGACCCGGCGTGCCGCGCCGAAATCGAGCAGCAGCGGCTTCTGGCGCTCACCGACCAGGATGACGTTGTCGGGGGCGATGTCGCGGTGAAAGCAGTTCTGCGTGTGGATCACGGCCAGCGCCTCGGTCAGGGGCGCGAGCAGGCCCATGAGCCAGGCTTCGCTGGGCGGTTCGCCCAGCTCGCGCAGCTTGTCCTTGAGCGTGATGCCCTCGTAGAAGGGCATGACCATATAGGCCGTGCCATTTGCTTCCCAGAAGCGGTAGACCTTGACCAGGGAGGGATGGTCGAACGAAGCCAGCAGCTTGGCTTCGTTCACAAAGCTCTTGAGGCCCGCCTCGAAGGTGTCGCGGTGGCGCTCGGACTTGACCTGAACCTGGGTGTTGCCCAGGCGCGCCGACAAGGCCGCGGGCATGTACTCCTTGAGGGCCACGCGCCGCTCGAGGGAATGGTCCCAGGCCAGGTAGACGATGCCAAAGCCCCCTTCCCCCAACACCCCGGTCAGCTCGAACTCCCCGAGGTAGGTGCCCAAGGGCAAGGCGTTGCCGCTGTCGCCCGCACTCGATGCCGAGGGGGCCCGCGAGCTGGCGGCTGATGGGGAGGCAGATGGAGAGGTCGGCGCCAGCGCCGGAGCCTGTGCACGCGCGGCCAAGTCCGCAGCGCTCACCGGGGCCTGGGGCGAGATCAAGGTCGCCATATCGGCCAGTCCAGACGTCGGCGCCGGGCCGGCGGGTGGCGACTTCAAAGGCCGGATGACCGTGCGATCGTCATCGGAGTTATCACTGCTCATGGCGTGCTGGCTGACCCCTGCTCTTGTTCCCCGCATTTGCGTGTGTCGTGAATTCTGATTGACGAAAGTGACGCTCATGGGCCTCCAGACCCCAGTCGTGAATAAGCACGCGAATGGCCGCTGTTCGCGCCCTGCGCGGCCGACTATGGTGTGGGGCGAATGGCGACGCTGCGCCGTCCGGGCACCCGAGGGCCAAGCCCGAGCGGCGCCATTGCGCCAGCCATAGCCACCCATCCAGGTATTTCGAGCGAAGAAGCGAACGTGTGTGATGCCCGCGCCATCGGCCCCAGGCCGGATGCCATGAACCCAAGCCCTCTGCCAGGGGCGGAGCCTGCCTGTGCCGATTGAACGCGATGGCGGCTCGCGATTGAGAGCGTTCAAATCGACCGAGGCGGAAGCCTCGCAGTCCGGAGCCTCCACGCCCGCGCGTCGGCGGCTCGGCCCCAGACGTCGGCGTCCCAGGGCCGAAGAGGCTGAGCAACCCCAGCCGTTCAGCGCCACTGCAAAGACCTCACTCTCAACGCCTCCGCCCTCACCGCCCCCACCTTCACTGCGCGGCCGGGCTTCCGATGCAGCCGTTCATCCCGCAGCGCTGCCCCGGGCCGGTGCGCGGCGTCAGGCGCTGATGTGGGGCGCAGCGGGTCTGATCCTGGCGATCAGCGCTGGCCTGGCCTACCAGCGCTGGGCCTCGCTCGCAGGGGCTGGCGCGCCCCAAGAAACAGCGGCGGCGGAGCCTGCATCCCCGGCTGCCCGCGCAGCCTCGGCAGCGGCACCGGCCCTCGCCACAGCATCAAGGCAGGAGCCGGTTCCCCTGCTGAGCCTGGCGGACATCCTGGCCCACGATGGCCGGGGTTCGGGGTGGCAGCTCGCCCGCTTGCGCGACAAGCCCGCGATCCTGATCCTGGAGTTCCCCAGCCTGCTGGAGCAAGGTCTGGCCTTGAATCGCGCCGCGGCCTTCATCGAGAAGAAGCACAGCGCCGGCGGCGCGGTCTTGGGCGATGCCGAGATGCAGGGGCTGCTGGCCCGTTCGGGCGATTCGGTGGCGACCTTCTACTTCGGCCATGACTACAGTGCCGAGCAGCTGCAGCGCTTTTTTGCCCAGGCCCAAGTGCAGGGCCTGAAGCTCAATGCCCAGGAGCTCAAGCTGCAGAGCTTGCTGCAGGCGCAGGGCTTGCTGACGGCCACGGCTGCAGCCCCGTCAACGGCGAGCGCGCAGGCCCTGGTCAGCTTCACCGCCGTCCAGCAGGACGACCCGACCACCCCCGGCGATGAGCAGGTCGATGCCTTGCGCCGTGAGTCGACCTTGCGGCACGAACTCAGCCATGGCGAGTTTTTCACCAACCCGGATTACCAGCGCCGCTGCTGGGCGTTCTGGCAACAGGGCCTGAACGAAGCTGAGCGTGCCCGCTTCCGCAGCCTGCTCTCCAGCATGGACTACGACCCGGGCAACGAGGCCTTGATGGTCAACGAAACCCAGGCCCTGCTGATGCACACGCCCGATCAGCGTGCTTTCAACGCCAGCAGCCTGGGCGTGACGGAGGCGCAGCTGCAAGCGCTGCGCGAACGCTTTCGTCAGCAGCCCTGAGGAGATCGACGAGGGGCGCGAGCAGACCCGCCACAGCGGCGGCCCCGTCCGCTCGGCTCATTCACCACCAAGCAGCGCCGATGCGCGCTGGGGCATGCCGGCGCACACGCGCCAGCGCGCGGCCTGCCCGGCCGGCTGCGCGCGCCAGTAGGAGCGCGGGGCCTGGCTGGAAGACGCCAGGCTTTGAGCCCAAAGCCGCAGGCCTGCGTCCAGCACCGGATCGCTTGAAGCCAGGTCGGGCGTGGCTGCGACATCCAGCCATTGCCCCGGCGAGGCCGCGGCCGCAGGCGCATCGCCTGGATCGCTCCACAAGGCATCGGGCCAGGCCGAGCTTCGCAGGGCGGCCTCCAGCTCGGCCTCGACCTGCTCGACCACCCAGTCCTGCTCCAGGGCGTCGGCCGCGCAGGCGTCCAGCGCCTGCAGGCGAGCCTGCACCGCCCGCCACGCGGCCAGGCTTCGCGGCAAGGCCGGCAAGGACTGCAGGACCAGAAAAGGAAAGTAGCGACCGACCCGATCCACCGAGGGCATGAGGCAGCCCATCCAGGCCTGATGCCCCAGCTCGCCCGGCAGGCAGGCCGGGCTCAGCAGAAACTGCCAGCTGGGACTGACCAGGTAGGCGTCCAGCCAGTTGCTGCCCCGCAGGCGATGCTGGGTTTGCAAATCCAGCAGGCCCTGGGCCAGCCAGGCGTCCCACCAGGCCAGCAGGTCGGGCCCCATGCGACGAGAGGCAAAGTCACCCAGGGCCGGCAGCTTGCCGTACCAGCCCGGCAGGGTGTCACGCCGGTTCACAGCGCCGCCGGGCAACGGAATTGCTTGATTTCCCGCAGCTGGAAGGGGTTGAAGACGCTGGCGGCAATGACATCGAGCTTGGCTTTGCGCCCATCGATCACCACCGGCACGCTGAAGCGCTCGGGTACGTTGGAGGGCTCGATGCCGAAGCGATCGAACAGGCGGAACAAGCCCCAGGGCCCTTCAAACAACATGGGCGCGGCCGCGCCCGGGGCGCCGCTGCTGAGCTTGATCTGCGCTGCCACGCGGCTGCTGGGCCAGTTCAGGGTGATGGAGGCACCCCCGGCGCTGAGCTTGTGGATCTGACCGTCGTTGTCGATCACCAGCTCTTTCAGGGCCGGGTCGATCTCGGACAGGCGCAGCTCGATCTTCAGGCCCGCTTGCTTGCCCCCGCTGCGGAAGAACACCTCGCGGATGCGGCTGGCGCGCTGGAACTCGGCCAGGGCTGCGGCGGCCACCGGCTTACTGCCATCTCCCAAGGGTTTGTAGCTCCAGCTGGGGGTCGTGGTGTCGACCAGGGTGGCTAGGCGCCGCTGGAAGAACTCGTCCATCAGACCGGCCGCGCCGAAGAACTGACCGAAGTCCTCCGGCAGCACATCGGCCCGCGATCCGCTGGCGAAGGGGTAGCGCCCATTGATGGCGCGGGCGCAGAACTCGGAGATGGGTTTGAGCTCGGCCGACAGGCCTTGGATCTCGGCCCCGCGGCTCTGGTTGGCGCCGGCATCGGCCAGCTGCTCCAACATGGAGCGGATGGGCTCGGGCTGCTGCCCGGCCATGGTCTTGATGCGTTCCGCACCGCCGCCCGGCGGAGGCGGCGACTTGCTCTTTTGCGCCGCGTCGACCGCGCTCAGCTGGGTGTAGAGCTCGTTGAACATCTTGAGCGTGTCATCGATGGGCGCGGGCTGGCCGCTGATCTGGCGATGGATGCCCACGAAATGGTCGTCCACCATGCGCTCCAGCGGCCCTCCCCCGCCGGCGGCGTCGGCGGGCGCGGCGCCGGCCAGGGCGGCCGCATCGCTCTTGGCCTGATTGGCCAGCTTGTCCAGCGCATTGCCGCCACCAGCGGGCGGCACTAGGCGGGTCTCGGCGCTGACGCCACGCAAATAGGCGGCCAGGGGCGAATCGACGGCCGACAGGATGCGCGCCACAGCAATGCTGCGCTCCAGCCCGGCCAGCTTGACCAGGCGCACATCGGCCAGGAAACGGTCCCAGGTCTTGATGTAGTCCTCGAAGTAGAGGCGGCGCACCTTGTCGCTGAGCTGCGTGCCCACGGCCAGGTCCTTGAGTCGCGCCGGGTCGCTCTTGATGCCCAGCACCCAGGGCTCTTCCTGCGCCAGGCGCAGGGCGGATTTCTGCACCTGCGACTTCACCAGCTTCTCGTAGCCTTGCTTGGTGTACAGGCCCGAGATGCCCTTGGTCAGCGGCTCGCCACTGGCGCGCACAAAGACCTGCGCGGCATTGGGGCCGGCCGCAGCGGCCACGGTGAACTCCGGCACATCGCCGGCGCGGTACTGGCGCTTGATGCGGCTGTAGACGCGGTACTCCAGCGGATAGGCCGCCAGCATCTCGCGCACGCCGGCGACCAGGCTCTCGTCCATGGCCACCGATGGCCGCACCGGGCCGCGCGAGAGCAAGGCCTCGAGATGGGCATCCAGCAGCTGGCGCTGGGCCGGGTCCATGCGGCCGTAGTTCTGATCCCAGTCCACACCGATCCAGGCCATGAGGCTGGCAGCGTCCAGCTGCTCGGCTTGGTAGAGCATCAGGTAGTTTTTGAGTGCCTCGTAGGCCTGCTCCAGGTTGTCACGCGAGGCGGTGCGCAGGCGCTCCTCCAGGCGGCGCGCCAGGCGTGGCATCAGCTGCTGCTCGAGCAAGCGGCCATAGGCTAGCTGCGCGCCGGCGTCGAGCTTGTCACCCTGGTAGAGGCCCAGGCCTTGCAGCAGCGGTGGGTCCTTCAGGTCGAAGGCCTCGCTGTGCGCCGCATCGCGCACCTGGGCCAGCACCTCGGGCAAGGCGCTGACATCGGCATTGTTGGCGGCAGGCAGCGCATCCACCGCCGCTTGCAGCGCCGGCAGACGCGATTGCACCAGTTCCGCATGGTCCAGATTGCGCGAGCGGCTGATCGCCCAGCCGAGCAGCAGGGTCACGCTGAACAAGCCGATGGCGGCGAAAGCCACGCCGCGCAGCAGACGGCGCCGGGCCGTGGCCGCCTGGCTGACGGCGCCAAGCCCACGTTCGGCGAACACCACATCGCGCAGCAAGCGGTTCAGGAAAAAGCTCTTGCCCCGTGCGCCAGCAGGCGCGGCAGCGCGCGCGTCGAAGCCAAACGAGCGGCCGAGCGCGCCCATGACACGCGCAATCGGCGAACCTTCTTGCGTGCCGCTGGTGAAATAGACACCGCGCAGGCGCGGCGTTTGCTCCAGCTGCCCGCCGCCGGCCAGCACCTGGTTCAAGAACTCGGCCAGCAGCGGCTGCAGGCTCGCAAACTCCTGCGGGAATGCCAGCATGGCCTGGCGGCGGCTCAGATCGCGCTCGGCCTCCAGCCGACCCAGCAGCTGGGCCACGAGGCGCTGCTGCAGCTCGCCGTAGAAGCGAGCGAAATCGGCCAGCGGATCACCGGTCGGCGTTTCCTCATGCGCAAAGGTGAAGCCCCAGACCTGGTCGCGCTCTTCCTTGCCCAAGCCCTCGAAGCTCTCGTTGAACCCGCCGATCAGGTCGGTCTTGGTCACCAGCACATAGACGGGGGCGCGCACGCCGAGCTTGCTGTGCAGCTCCTGCAGGCGCGCGCGCAGCTGGGCCGCGTGCTGCTTGCGCTCGACCGCGCCCTGCTGCAGCAGGTCTTGCACATTGACCGTCAGCAAGACGCCGTTGATGGGCTGGCGCGGGCGGGTCTTTTTGAGCAGCGAGAGGAAGTTGTCCCAGGCGCTGGCGTCCACCTCACGGTCGCTCTCCTGCGTGGCATAGCGGCCGGCGGTGTCGATCAAGACGGCGTCCTGGGTGAACCACCACTCGCAGTTGCGCGTGCCGCCCACCCCTTTGACGGCCGCGCTCTGGCCCTCCTTGCCTTCGCGCAAAAGGAACTGCAAGCCGGCATTCATCAAGGCCGTGGTCTTGCCCGAGCCCGGCGCGCCGACGAACACATACCAGGGCAGCTCGTACAAATACTGCTCGCCCGACCACCAGCTGCGCTTGGAGGCGGCCTTCAGCCTTTGGCCTGCCTCGGCAAAGCGCTGGGCCAGCAGCTGCGCTTCCTTGTCGGCGGCCGAGGGGCCAGCGCCCAGGCCGGCCAGCAAGGCGGCATTGGTCTTGCGGCGCTGGTGGGCCCTCCAGAGCAGGCGCGCGCCCCAGCACAGCCAGATCAGCAGCAGCAGGCCGGCACGCGGCAGCCAGCCGCCCAGCGGCGTGGCGCCGGCGATGGCGATCAAGGGCCCAAGCCACCAGATCACGGCCGACAGCAGCAAGAGGGCCAGCGTGCCCATCACGGCGGGGCTCAGGAGCCATTGCAGAAATCGCTTCATGGGTAACTTTCTTGCCGCATCCGGCGCGGGGCTGGATCGGCGATGCAATTCTTGGAAGTTCGCGGGCGGGTCATGTCGGGGCCTGGGCGCTTCAGGGCTGAGCCGCCACCGTCAGCACGATGTCGACCCGGCGGTTGCGCGCGCGGCCTTCGGCGGTGGCGTTGTCGGCCACCGGTTCGCTGTCGGCACGGCCTTCGGCGCCGAGGCGGCTGGCTTCGACCGTCTGGGCCAGCAGCTGACGCACGCTTTGCGCCCGCGCCAGCGACAAATGCCAGTTCGAGGGGAAACGCAGCGAGCGGATCGCTTGGTTGTCGGAGTGGCCCACCACGGCCACGCGGCCCGGCACCTGCTGCAGGGCCGCGGCAATGCGGCCGAACAAAGGCGTGGCCCGGGCGGCCACATCGGCACTGCCGGGCTCGAACATGGTGTCGCCCAGGACGGTCACCACCGATCGATCAGCCTCGTCGCGCACCTGCACCGCACCGGCCTCGATGTCACTGCGCAGCAGCTGGGCCAGGCGCGGCGGCACGGCCACGGGCGCGGCGGCCAACGCCGGTTTCGCCTCGGCCTTGGCATGGAGCGCTTGCAGCGCCATGAAGGACGCATCGGTTTGTGCGCCCAGGGTCAGGCGCAGGAGCAGCAAGATCAGCAGCAGGCCAAAAGCACTGAGCGCCGCCACCAGCCAGGGCGAAATGCCATCACGCAGCCGCGCCGGCGCCTGCTGCACGCCTTGCCAATGCGGCGACAGCGTCGGCTCCACAGGCCCGCTCAGCTGGCGCAGCACCTGGGCCAGGCGTTCGCGGATGGCGTCCAGCTGGGCACGGCCGTTGTCCAGCACCTTGTAGCGGCCTTCGAAACCCAGGGACAGGGTCAGGTACATCAGCTCCAGCAGATTGCGGTGCTGGGCCGGGCTTTCCATCAAACGCGCCAGCAGCTGGAAGACCTTCTCGCCGCCCCAGCTCTCGTTGTGGAACTGCACCAGCAGGCTTTGCGAAGCCCAGGCGCCGGCGCTGCCCCAGGGGGTGCTCGACGCGGATTCGTCCAGGAGCGTGCACAGCACATAGCGACCGGCCACCAGCTGCTCATTGGGCAGCTGCTGTTGCTGGGCGCTGAGCTCGAACTGGCGAATCGCCTCCACCAGGCTGGCCCGCAGCGCTTGCGGGTTGGGATGGCGCGGCATGGCGCGCAAGCGCGGCGCCGCCGACAGCAAGGGCGCAGCCGCATGAACCAGCGGATTCAGGCTGGCCTGGGCGCCCAGCTCGGGCAGCGGCGCGGAAGCCGGGCCGTCGGCGCGCGCGGCGGCCGCCTGGGTGGGCGAACTGCCAGCCTCAGCGGCACGATCCGCACCCGCCGGCGCGGCCGATGCGCCAGCACGGGCACGCCCGGCACTGGGCTTGATGATGGTGCGCTCGGACTCGAACGCGGCAAAGGGATCGTTCTCGTTCTCGCTCATGACAGGTCCTCAACTCCGGATGGCCCAGAACTCCAGGCTCAGACCCGGGAAGTCGCCGGCGATGTGCATGGCCAGGCCGCCCGAAGTCTCGAGCTGTTTCCAGAGCTCGTTGCCCCGGGTTTCCAGCTCGAAATAGGTGTAGCCCGCGTTGTAGGGAATCTGGCGCGGTGCCACCGGCATGGGCCGCAGCATCACACCGGGCAGCTGCAGATTGACCAGGTCACGGATGCGCTCGGCCGGGCCGATCTTGATCTGGGCCGGGAAGCGCGAACGCAAGGCCTCGCCCGGCATCTGCGCATTGACCGCCAGCACAAAGCTGGCCGTGCGCTGCAACTCAAGATCAGGGATCAGGGCGACCCGGATGCCGAACTTGCGGTCTTGCAGCTCGATCGGGATGGCGGTCTGCTCCAGCACCATGGACAGGGACTGGCGCAGGTCTGTCATCACCGCGCGGAAACAGCTGGCCAGGTCCTCGTGCCGGTAGGCCGGATAGGCCAGAGGCCGGCGTTGCTCGCGGAAGGTCGAGAGATCACCGGCCAGCTCCAGGCACTGGGCATACAGGCGCTCGGGGTGCAGCACCGGCAGGCGTTGCAAATGGGTGAAGACGGTCTGCTGGCGGTTGACGGTCTGCAGCAGCAGAAAGTCAGCGATCTCACCGACGCCGGCCCGGCCCGGCTGGGCCAGGCGGGCGGCCAGTGCCTCACCGCGCTGGTGCAGCATGCCCTGCACCTCGCGCAGATGGCTGTCCAGCACGGCATGGGCCGGCGCATGCAGCATGGGCGCGACGTACTGGCTGTCCAGCACCACGCGGCCATCGGCGCGGCGCTCGATGATGCGCGTCAGGCCCAGCACCGCATAACCCTCTCCCGCATCGCGCTCCAGCATCAGGCGCAGGTTCAGGCGGCCGATCTGCAGCGGCGCCTCGCGCAGGCTGGCCGCGTGGATGTCGGCGGCATCCAGATCGAGAGCGCGAAAGCGTGGCGGCATGGCGCCGTCGGCCGCTTCCACATCGCTCTCGGCCACGCCCGGGCGCGACAACGGCAGGGCCAGCACCAGCACCTGGTCGCGCACATCGGCCGGTACCTCGTAGGCCAGGGGTGCCGGGTCATCGCCAGGGATGTCAAACACCAGGCCGTCCGGCAAGATGCCCCGCGCGCTGGGCAGGGCCACCCGCCCCTGCAGCAAGGCCGCTTCGTCGATCTGCAAGCGGCTGAAGCCCCAGGCCCAGGGCAAGGCGGCCTGGATGCGGCCGTCGATCTGGCGGGCCACGTAGCGGTCCTGTTGCTGGAAATGCTGTGGCTGGAGGAACATGCCCTCCGTCCACATCACCTTGTTATGCCATGTCATAGATTTCTCGTTCCTGAAAATGGGGCGGTCTCGGTCCGGGCTGCGGGCGGTCGGCCCCTCAGCCGCAGGGACTCAGGGAATCATCTCGTTGGTCTGGCCCGGGCTGACAAAGCTGATGACGCCGCCGTAGTTGCACATCAGCTTGCAAGTGTTGTCGAGCCCGGGCTGTTGCAGCACCAGCACCGTCGGGGCACCTGGCGTCCAGGGCGCCGTTGTGTTGGGGATGCAAGGCATGGGCGTCAGCGCGCCCAGGGCCGCCGCGGTGGCCGAGGCCACCGACGGATTGCCTATGCTCTGGCACATGCCGAAGGTCGGGATGTTGAGCATGGGGACGTGGTCCATGATGTTGCCGGCCATCATGTTGTTGGTCATCACGGTCTTCGGCGTGGCGTTGAACACCGCGGGCGCCGCGCCCATGGAGCACATCATCTGGGCGCCGGTACACACGTGCATGGGCATGGTGGCTGCTCCTTGGTCGCAGGTTCAGGCCGCGCCGACCCAGACGGTCAGTGCGGTGAAGTTGTCATGGCTGTTCTTGTGCGCGGTGCGCCGGCGCACCTCGGCGGCCAGGGTGTCCAGCCAGGCCTGCTGCGAGGGCGCTGCGGCCAGGCTGTGTTCGAGGACCTCGGCGTCGAGATACTCCCACAGCCCGTCGGTGCACAGCAGGAACACATCGCCCGGCTGGGCCGGCTGGATGCCATCGCCGCAGCTGACCTCAAGGTCCTCATCGGGCAGGCCCATGGCCGAGCGCAGCTCGCTGCGCTTGGGGTGGCTGTTCATCTGCGCCTCGTCGAGCAGACCGGCATCCACCAGGGTCTGCACCAGGCTGTGATCCTGGGTGCGCTGCAGCAGGCGCGCGGCGCGGAACCAGTACAGGCGTGAATCACCGACATGGGCCCAGTGCACCTGGCCGCTGGTCAGGTCCAGCACCAGGCTCACCGCCGTGCTGTGCATGTCCTCGCGCTCGGTGCCGGGCTCGCGCTCGGCGCGCAGCTGCTGGTTGGTCGAACGCAGCAGCTCGCCCAGGGCGGCGCCGTTCTGAGACGGCTGGCGCGCGAAATGGCTGACCACGCCCTGCACCACCAGCTTGGAGGCCACATCGCCGCCGCCATGCCCGCCCGCGCCATCGGCCAGCACACAGCAGAGCTGGCGCTCGGACTGCCAGTGCCCGCAGGCGTCCTCGTTGTAGTTGCGCCCGCCTCGGTCCGACAAGAGGGCAATTTCGACATGCAGCGGCATCATGGGCGCTCACGCTCCGCGGCCAGGCGGTCCAGCTGTTCTTCGTAGGCATCGAGAAAGGCCTGGCCAAACAGGTCCTCGAAATCGTCCTGCGCCTCACTCGAGAGCTGGCTGAACAGCTCCTCGAAGGTGTCCCAGAGCCGCGCCTTGCGCAGCGAGGGCAGCAGCGCGCTCAGGGCCGAGCGTTGGGTCAGATCCGCCTCCAGCCGCACCGGGTCGAAGCGCAGCAGCACGCTGTCCAGGGCCGAGCGCATGCCGGCCATCACCGCCAGCTGGTGGGCGCGCAGGTCGTTGAAGGCATCGCGCATGGCCGGCTGGGCCGGCATGAAGCCCGGCAGCGCCGGCGACAGCAGGTACTGCATGGCCACCTCGGCCGAGGGCGAGAACTTGAGCGGGTTGTTCTCCTTGGCCACGATCATGGTCATCTCGGCCCGCATCTCGCGCTTGAGCGCGGCACGCGCGACCAGCAGTTCCACGGCGCCACGGGTCGATTCGCGCAAGAGGCTGCCGATCAGGCGCATCAGGTCTGGCGTCAGGGCCTCGAGGCGCAGGCCCGGCGTGGCCAGACCTTCCAGCAAGGCGGCCAGCAAGGCGCCCTCCCCGGCTGCGTCCGTGGGGCTTGCCGTGGCCGAGGACGCAGGATGGGGGCCCGCAGCCGGCACTCCAGCTGGAGCGGTAGCCAGTGCTGGCGCCGCAGGTAAACGATCGAGGGTGGACGGCCACGGCGTGGCCAAGGGATCTGGCACCGGCGCGGCCTGCACCCGCTCCTGGCGATCGCCCGGCCCGCGCGCCAGAAAACCGGGCACCGTGGTGGGCATCGGGTCCTTGACCTCGTCCCAGGAGAACACCGCGCCGGGCGGCAGGGCCGGCGCCGCGGGGCTGGCTGCAGGGCTGGCTGCGGGAGTGGGCACCGGCTTGGCCCCCTCGGCGCGCACGCGCGGCATGGCGGCATTGAGTTCGGAGCCATGGTCGGCCAGGCTGGGCCCGGACCGGGCGGGCGCTGCGCCACCGGGCTGGAGCAGCGGGTCGATGCTCGAAGGCGCGGGCGCCAGCAAATGGGCAAAGGGGTCGGCGCAGCCGGTACCCGTACCCGCACTGGAACCGGCTGCGCCCGCTCCGCCCAGGCCGAACAAGGCGTCCAGCGAGCTCTCGCTGCCACCGCCCAGCAAACCAGCCAGGCCGGCCGATCCGGCAGCCGCTGCGGGGAATGAGGAGGCCGCGCTCGTTGAGGCCGCGCCGGCCTTGGATGGGCTCAGGTCGGCAAACGGGTCCCAGTCCTCGGGGATCATGGCTGCGCCTGCGCCGCCGTGGGCGGCCGGCGCCGCCACCGGGGGCCGCGATGCCGGCAGGGGCGAGATGGGCGGCGAAGCTGCAGCTGCCGGGGCAGCCACGCCCGGCGCCGCCAGGCCGCCGCTGATGTCGCCGAACAGATCGGCAAAGGGGTCCGCGCTGGCCGCGGCCTTGTGCTCCTCGCTCACGCTCAAGAGGTAGCCACCGATCTGCAGCTGATCGCCCGCCTGGAGCAGCTGCTCCGCTTGCGGCGCCAAGGCCTGGCCGTTGAAGAGCACCGGATTGCTGCCGTTGTCGGCCACCACATAACGCCCGGCGCGGAAACTGATGCGGGCATGCTGGCGCGAGATGCTGCGCTCCGGGTCGGGCAGCACCAGCTGGTTGCCCTCGGCCCGGCCGATGCTGCCGCCCAGCTCGTCAAAGCTGGCGCTCAAGCCCTGCATGGGCTCGCCGTTGAAACTGAGCACGGTCAGGCGGATCATGCCCGGCCCTCCATTTCGCGGCCGGTGGGCGGTAGCAAACGGCCAGGCGTCTGTGTGTGGTGATCAGCGCAAGACATAAAACTCTCCCTCAATGGCCGAGACGCGAAGCGGCCAATGCAGCATGCAAGCAGCGCCCGAGGCCGTGCGGCCGGGGCTGCGAAGAAACGGTAGGCCATCGGCCCCCAGGCATTCCAGCAGCCGCCCCCCGGCCACCGCTCTGAGCTTGAGATTGCCGAGGCTGGGCAGCACGGGCTTCAACGCCTGAGCGGCGTGGTGACTCTGGACCTGGGCGCGCAGCCGTGCCACTTCGCTGCCCAGCTCGCGCTGGTAGGCCTGGGCCAGCTCCTCCAGTCGCAGTCGCGAAGCGCGAATCAGCGGCTCTGCATCACCCTTGGCCAAGCCCAGGGCCAAGCCCATGACATGGTCGACCAGACCGGCTCTCACGCTCGGATTGAGGCTCTGAACCGGCGCATCCAGCCACCGCCAGCGCGGGAAGCTGATCGGCAGCTCGAAGCGCTGTTGCAAGCGTGTGGGCGAGCGGTAGACCTCGGCTTCCGCCGGTGCCCAGTCCAGGGCCGCCAGGGTGCGTGCATGGCTGGGGTGGGCCAGCGCACCCATGCGCGGCAGCAGCAGACACAGGCGTGCGCCCAGGTGGCCATCGGACAAGGCCGGCTCCGCCTCGGCCTCGCTGCCCTCCGCCAGCACCGGCGCGGGGTTGATGATCAGCTCCAGCTGATTGGCACCGGCCAGCGCGTACTCATGCACCGGCAGATTCAGCACCGTGCTTTGCTGGCCGTCCACACGGCCCAGCGGCACCCCGTTGAACCAGGCTTCGGCGCTGCAGCCCAGCGCTTCCAGTCGGAGGACGAGCAGGCGTTCCATCAGGCCATGCTCCAGTCCAGCAGTGGCAAGGCGGGCAGCAGCTGCAAGGTTTGCTGGCTGGGCCCCATCAACGGGTCCTGGGTCAGCAGCTCCAGCGACACCGCCTCCAGCTGCAGCTTGGCATACCACTCCCAGCCGCTGCCCACCTTGCTGTTGGGCCGCAAGCCGAGCTCACCAATCAGGGCAGCCTGAGGCGCCGACACCGGCTGCAAGAGTGCGCCGGTCTCCGAGGCCAGTGGGTCCAGGCTCAGGCTGAGCGGCAGGCGCCAGCGGCTGACGGTTTGCGCCATCAGCGCCGGCAGAGGCTCGCCGGCCTGGCTGCGATTGAGTTGCGCCTGCAGCTCGGCGCGGCCGGCGCAGCGCAGGCTCAGCCGGCTGCGGGCGTCTCCCAGCTGCAGCTCGGCACTGAACTCCAGATCGGCCAGACAGGCCTCAAGCTGCAGCTGGGCCTGCAGGCCCATCCAGGCCGATGCCGCCAGGCCCTCGGCGCCCAGGCGCCAGCCCCAGCTGAACGCGGCCGAGCCGCGCAGCAAGCCCAGGCTGCCCTCCAGCTTGGGCTGCTGCAGCGCGGGCACCTGGGCCCAGGCTTCGGCCAGGCGGCACAGGGCTTGGGCGCAGGCGGCGTCCAGTCCTTGGTCCAGCTGTGCTTGCAGAGCCTGGGCGTCCTGCGCTTCGCCGTCCCGCTCGACACGGCAACGGCTGAGTGACTGCCGCCGGGCCTGGTGGCTGGGCGTGATGAGCTCGCGCTGGTCCATGGCCAGGCGCGGACGCTGAATCTCGACCCACCACTGCGCCGCTGGCCAGGCCTGGATCAGGCCGTGCTGCGATCCCAGGGCCTCGCCCTGGTCACGCAGGCCGCAGACCTGCAGCTCAAGCTTGTAATACTCGGGCGAGCTCTCTTCCGCCACCAGACAGCCCGGCCCGCTGGCCCGGCTGCTGGGCGCGCGGGCGACCATGGGCCAATTCAGGGCCCGTGTCTCATGGCCATGCCAGCGTTGGCGGTCTTGCGGGCCGGTAACGCTCAGGGCCGGATGGTGATCGCCGTTGCAGCTGGCATGGCTGCGGGCGCGCAGCTGCAGCCGGCAGGGCTCGCCCTGGCCCGCCACGGGGGCCAGCACGCTGATCAGGGCAGGCAGCGGGTGCTGGCTGTCGATGCGCAGCGGCGCCGGCTCCGGTCGCGGCAGTCGCAGCCAGCCGCCGGCCTGCCAGTGGTAATCCTGGGCCACAGGCGCCGGGCGCTCGCCGCCCTCGGCGACTCCGGCAGGCAGGACACGCAGTTCCACGGCCTCCAGATCACAGGCGGCGCGCGGCAGGGGCGGCGCGGCGGCGACCCGGGCCAGGCCGGCGCGCGGCTCGGCCACCCAGGCCTCGATGGCATCCAGCAAGCGTGCGTCGGCCGCACGCAGGCTGGCGGCATCGACCTTGGCGCCGGCCATGCCCTGCAACTCGGTGAGCGAGCGCTGCAGCAGCTGATGGAGGCTGGCCCATTCCGCCAGCGCCGGCCGCTCGCTGGCATCGCTCAGATGCTGCGCGGCCCAGGCGTACTCGGGGCGATCTTGGAAGCTGGGGCCCCAGACAAAGCAGAGGTTGACGTAACGCCCCACGCTGGCGGGCTGGCGCAAGCCCAGTTTGCGGGCCTGTTCCACCGCCAGCTGGACAAAGGTGTGGTAGCGCTCGGCCAGCAAGGCTTCCATGGCCGGCCACTGCGCGGCCAGATGCGCCGCCAGGCGGGGCACAAAATCGTGCCACGCCACCGTGCCCTGGGCTTCTGAGGAAAGCTGTGCCTGCATGGAGGCCTCAGCGGTGGGTCAAGGGATCTTCCGGCGCCTCGGGTGCTTGCGGCGCCTCCGGATCCAGCGGTGACACCGGGCTGGCGCCGCTGCCGCTGCCCGGCGAGCCGCCCGAGTTGAGCTTGATCATGGGGCCGGTGATGGACACCCCGTCCGGCCCGAGCACGATGGAGGCGGGGCCCGCCTTGATGGTGATCTGCGTGCCCGCCTCGATCACCAGATTCATGCCGGCCTTGAGATGCAGGTTCTGGCTGGCCTCGGCGCCGATATTGGCGCCGATCTTGAGGTGCAGGTCGGCACTCGATTCCATCGAGATGGCCGCGCCCGATTTGGCCGTGATGTCCTTGTCGGTCTTGAGGCTGAACACCCCGCCGCTCTTGAACACCAGGTCCTTGCCCACGGTAAGGTCGAGCTTGCCGTCGACCGCCTGCTTCAGGTCCTTGAGTACGCTCAGATGCATTTCGCCCTCGACCTTGTCGTGGCGGTTGCCCTTCAGGCTGCGGTGCTCGTCCTTGCCAATCTCGCTCTTGTAGGTTTCCTCGACAAAGTCCAGGCGGTCTTTTTGGGCATGGAGCAGCACATACTCCTCGCCCTTCTTGTCTTCGAAGCGCAGCTCGTTGAACTCGGCCGCACCGCCCAGTTTGCTGCGGCTCTTCAGGGTGCTGACCGTGGCATGGGCCGGCAACTCGTAGGGCGGCTTTTGCTGGGCGTTGTAGACCCGGCCGGTGATCAGCGGGCGGTCCGGATCGCCTTCCAGAAAATCGACCACCACTTCCTGGCCCAGGCGCGGCAGGGAAACCATGCCAAAGCCATTGCCGGCCGAGGGGCTGGCCACACGCACCCAGCAGCTGCTGGCGGCGGTCTTGGTGCCGATGCGGTCCCAGTGGAACTGGATCTTCACGCGACCATGTTCATCGGTGACGATGTCGCCCGGGTCGGCATCGCCGACCACCACCGCGGTCTGCGGCCCGGCGACGCTGGGCTTGCGGCTCAGGCGGCGCGGCCGGAAGGCCTGGTCAAAGCGCTGCAACTCAAACTCGCACTGCAGGCCAAAGGCCGAGCCCAAGCTGCCCGCCCCCACGCCGGACTCATAGCCGCCGCGCTTCATCTCGATGCGGGTGGACAGCACCAGGTACTCGGCGTTCTGGTCGCTGCGCGGATGCTTGCTCAGCTTGAACCGCCCCCCGGCGCACAGGCCCGGCGAGTCGCCCTTGCCATGAAAGCGGCCGAACTGCGCCTGTGCCTCGTCGAGCTGGACCAGCGCGCGCGCATCGCCAGCGGCCTTGGCTTCGTAGCCACCGGGGTAGTCGTAGACCTCGTGGCCGGCCTCGGCATGGCTGCGGCTGGCCGTGGCCGGCGAGCTGCTCAGGTCGGTGTCGGGCGTCAGGTAGTTGTAGTCGCGCAGCACGACCTTGCCGGTCTGCACCTCGCTGCGCATCTGCCAGCTGTGGATGGCGCTCTGCTGGGTCAGGGCATTGCCCTCGGCCAGGAAGGGAATGGTCTCAAAGCCTGCCATGGCCACGTGGGCGCTGCTGCTGTCAGCAATCACCAGCTCGTGGCGCGATTCGCTGTGGCGGAAGAAATAGAAGATGCCCTCTTCTTCCATCAGGCGCGAGACGAAATTGAAGTCGCTTTCGCGGTACTGCACGCAGAATGCCCGCTTGGCATAGCTGCCGCTCAGCTCCTGTACCACGCTGCCGCTGTAGTCGGCGAACACCTGCTCCAGGATCTCGGGCACGCTCAAGTCCTGGAAGATGCGCAGGTCGCTGGACCGCGTCAGCAGCCACAGGGCCGGGCGCAGCGTCAGCTGGTAGACGAAGTTACGCCCTTCCATGCCCTGGAAGGAGAAGGCGCTGACCAGGCCATGGAACCAGCGGGTGTTGGACGCATCCAGGCGCAGGGAGACCGCCGCCGCCGTGCCCAGCAGATCGTCGGCCGACAGGGTGGCCTCCGAGGAGATGGCGGAAACCTGGAACTCAAACGGCGTGGACAGCGCCTCGGACGCCGTCATGGCGCGAAAGCGCAGATGGGCGCCAGCCGCGCTGTTCATCCCCATCAGAAACCCGGTCGATGCTGGCATAGGTCCTCGAATACCTGGGGCGTTCCTGGCGAGCAGGCGACCCCGCTCGACACGCCTCGTGCCGAGACTATACGGTCGCCAGGCGCCTGAAATTTCGTGATTAAGCCCGCAGAAAATTGCCGCGCAGCCCTTGCCGCCTGCGCACAATCGGCCTCGCCGACCGGGCTGTCATCAAGCTTGGCCAGAATGCGGGCATCTCCCAATTTCAGCCGGCCTGGCCGCCGCCGCGATGACTGTTTCGGAACCCGATGTCCTGATCGAAGCCGCCGAAGGCCCCGCGCCTCTGATCATCACCTTCGGCTTTGCGCAGTGGAATGCGCCGGTGGCGTTTGATTTCGTGGGGCGGCTGCGCAAACTCGAGCTCCTGCTCGGCCAGAGCTTTCATCGCATCCATCTGCGCGACCGCAGCCTGTCTTGGTATCTGCACGGCCTGCCCGGCCTGGGCTCCAATCTGCTGCGCACACTGGACGCACTCGCCAGCCAGGTGCGCGCGCTGGCGCCGACGCGGGTGCTGACCCTGGGGCAATCGATGGGCGGTTACGGCGCCATCCTCTACGGCCTGGCCCTGGGCGCCGATCGCATCGTCGCCTTTGGCGCCCTGTCCACCATGGACCCCGCGGTGGCGCGCGCGCAGGCCGACCCGCGCTGGCTGTCGGTGATGGAGCGCTTGCAGGCCGAGGGCATCCGCCCCGAGCGCAGCGATCTGGTCACTCTGGCCGCCGCCTCGGCCCGGCCTCTGGACCTGCGCCTGCATTACGGCGAGCAGCCGGACTTCCCCGAACAGGGCCCGGCGAACTTCGACCTTTTTCATGCCGAGCGATTCGCCAGCCTGCCCGGCTGCCGCATCCACCGTCACGCCCAGGCCAACCATGCACCCTCGCTGCTCTTGCAGGCCCAAGGCCAGCTCGATGCCGTGCTGCTGCGCGATCTGTTCGATGTGGATCCCGGCCTGGTTCATCAGCGCCGGCAGCCCGTGTTGAACGACCCGCAGCTGCAGGCCATGGCGGGGCAGCTGCTGCGCGGCGCGTCAGCCGAGGCGGTGCTGGAGTCCCTGCTCGAGCAAGGCCTGGCCCCGGTGAGCGCACGTTCGGCGCTGGCCGTGTTGCAGCGCGACCCGGTGTTCCTGGCCGCCACTCAGCATTGGAGTGAGCAGCGGCGCTGAAGGCGAGATCCACTCACCAGTTGCCGATGCTGGGGTTGGCGTAGCTGAACTGGTTGGGGATGTCCAGATTGGTGAAGGAGAAGGACATGCTCAGCTCCAGCGCGCTGACCTGGTGCCACCAGCCCAGGGGCAGGAAGAGCGTGTCGCCAGGCGTCAGCACGGTCTCCAGCACCGTGGCCTGGCGGAACAAGGGGTAGCGCTCGAAGTCGGGCCGGTCCAGATCGATGGGGCTGTAGACGCCCATGCGGTTGTAGAGCAGCGGCGTCTGCCAGGGCGAGATGAAGCGCCAGCGCTTGCGGCCCACGACCTGGGTGTGGAAGAGCATCAAGGTGTCGTGATGCAGCGGCGTGTGCGTGCCACCGGGGCCGAACCAGAAGGATGCGGCACCCGGCAGCAGGCTGGGGTCGCACAAGGGTGGCATGCTGCCGATATCGGCCAGCAAGGGCAGGAACTCGGGCCGGCGCAGCATCTCGTCGTTGGCCGTCAGGTAGTGGTCGTTGCTGTCTCCGGCGCTCTGCACCAGGTCCACAAACTCGCCCACCCGCATGCGCTGGCGCAGCGCCCCCTTGTTCTGCTCGAACAAAGGGTCGCGCGAGCGGCCCACCTGCACATCCACCTCGAGATGCCCGAAGCGCGTGGCAAAGTCGGCCGGCGACCAGCGCTGCAGCGCCGGCCAGTCTGCGGCCACATCCTCCAGCACCACCGGGCGGCAGCCCAGCACATAGCGCTCCAGCAACTCCTCGCGGCTCACACCGCGGCGCCGCTCGATCTCGCGGTAAGCCGGCGCGCTGTCCAGCAGCTTCTGGTGGCTGGCCATCAGGGATTCCAGCTTGCGCTGCATCTGCTTGTGCTTTTGAGCGGCGATGAAAGCCGGGCTCATCTGGATGCTGGCGATGGCGGCCTCGCAGGCGGCGGGGTTCAGGCCAGCCGACTGCATCACCGCACGCATGGAGGCTGGCTCGCCCTCCCACATCAAGCAATCGGCCACCCATTGCAGCCATTCAGGCGGCAGCACCGGCGGAACCGCGTTCAGCGGGCGAGGCGGCGAGAGCGTGGGCAGCTGCTGCATGGCGGCGCGTCTCAGTGCTCCGCCGTGGGCGTGTTGCCTTCACGCCGACGCGGTGCACGCAGCGCCACTGCCGCCAGGGCCAGGCCGGCCAGCCACCAGGGCGAGGCCGCGCCACCGCCACCGCCGCCCGAACTGGGCGCCGGGGCCGGCGTTGGGCTCGGGGCGGGTGCGGGCGCCGGTGCCGGAGCAGGCGCTGGAGCCGGTGCCGGAACGGGGATGGGCGTGCTGCCCTGGGCCTGGCCGCAGCGACTCAGGGCTGTGCTTTGCAGGGTCTGGGCGCTGCGCACCGGCGGCGTGTAGCTGCCCGGCGCCTGGGCGTATTTCACCGCCTCGGCCGCATCCAGCAAGCCGCTGCCGCAGGTCTCAGTGGTGCAGGTGCAGCGGCTGGAATTGCTGCTGTTGCAGTAGCCCAGGGCGTAAGCCGTCACATGGGGCCGCGCGCTCAGCTTGAGGCCGGATTCGATCTGGTTGAGGCTCAAGCCCGGGTTGAGCGACCACATCAGCGCGGCCGCGCCGGCCACCTGGGGCGCGGCAAAGCTGGTGCCGCTGACGGCCGCGTAGCCAGCTTCGCTGGGTGCTGTCTTGCCCTTGTTGCTGGCCGAGACCAGGCCGCTGTCGGCCAGCTCGGCGTCGCAGGTGCGGCCGCTGTCCGCGTCGCCGCCCGGGGCCAGCAGCTGCACTTCCTTGCCGAAGTTGGAGTAGATGGCCTTGAAGCCCTGGCGGTTGGCCGCGGCCACGCCGAAGACGCCGGCGCAATTGGCCGGGCGGCCCACCGCGCCGCGGTAGTTGCCGGCGGCGGCCACCACCATGACGCCGAGCTTGCGCAGCTCCTCGATGGCGTCGCGGTAGAGGCGCGCGGCCGCGGCCACATCGGCATTGGCGTCGTTGATGTCGCAGGAGGTCACGCCGGCAAAGCCGATCACCACGATCTTGGCCGGGTTGGCATTGGCTGGTGCACCGGCCACGGGCAGGCCGGCGGCCCAGCGCATGCCGTCCACCATATCGCCGACCGAAGCGCCGCATTTGCCCGACACGCGCACCGGCAGAACGCGGCCGTTCCAGTTCATGCCGGCCACACCGCCGCCGTTGTTGGTCACGGCCGCCAACTGGGCCGCCACCAGGGTGCCGTGCCAGCTGCTGCTCTCGTTGACCAGGCAGCCGTCCCACAGGGCCAGGTTGGCGTCATGCTCGGCCTTGCTCAGGGCGTCGCCGGGGTCGGCCGCGCCTTCGCTACGGCCCACGCCGTTGTTGGCGTACTCGGGCTTGCTGACGAAGTTGTGGCCCTTCAGCACATTGGTGTTGAGATCGCCATGCGAGGTGATGCCGGAATCCAGCACCGCCACCACCACCGAGGCCGAGCCCTTGCTCAGATCCCAGGCCTTGGTGAAGCCAGCGGCCGCCGGGTTGCCTTCGGCCGCCTGCTCGTCCAGCCACCACTGGCTGTTCTTGGGATCGCTGCTGTTGCGGAACATGGGGTCGTTGGGCACGGCCGCGCGCTGTTCGCGCATGTCCGGCATGGCGTGGCCGATGCGGGCATCGGCGCGCAGGGCCTGCAACCATTGCTCACGCTGATTTGGCGCAGCGCGATCTGCAGTCTTGGCCTGCAAACGCCACCAGCCCGAACCCAGGGGCTGCTGCGCGCGCAGCGGTAGGCCGTGCTCGGCCAGCAGATGGCGCAGCTGCGCTTCTTGCTGGGCGCGGTCGCGGCCGGCATCGGCCAGCTTGACGATCAGCTCGGTGCCGACCGCGGCTGAGCTGCCCCGTGCTGGTTTGGGCTGCGGGATCTGAGCGGCCAGGGCCCAAGCGCCCAGACCCACGGCGGTGGCCAGGCCCAGGCTGGCGGGTGTCTTGCGCAGCAAGCGCGTGAACATGAAGGCGGAAGGATGTGGCGTACTCATGGCGCGCACCATAGGCCGTTCGCATGAAGCGCCCGTGACAAAGGCTCAGCCTCGGGCGAGCCCGCGATGCCGTCATCGGCCCCTGTCGGTGAAGCGCCAAGTCGCGCTGGAAGCCCCGCAAAGCGTCGCAACCACGCCACAGGCCTAGTCCGTTCGGCGCGCAAACCTCGAATTTGCACGCATACGAGCGTCACTTCTCGCTGCCACAGTCCGCCCTGTCGCAGGACGACACCTGTTCTTTGTCTTTGCTTCGGGAAGCCCCGGGCACCCAGTGCCACCGCCGAGTCCGAGCGCCCTTGCAAGGGCGGCTCTCACTCCATCGGTGATGTCCAGGTGTCGCGCCCGCTGCCCGTGGCCGGTGCATCCACGCCGGGCCTCGGACGAGGGCTGATGTCATCCCTCTGTGTTTCATCCGGGCCACTGGCCCTCACTTGCCTTTTCTTCAAACCCTCTGTACTGGAGTACTCACCCATGAAGCTGAAACTCATCGCTGCCGTCGCAGCCCTGGCCGCTGTTGCAAGCACTCCCGCTCTCGCCACCATCAAGGCCGTGTCCGTCGGCTCCGAGCTGTTTCTGGTTGTTGGCGACAACAACGGCTCCTACGTGCTGGACACCGGCGTCACCTTCCAGCAAATGCTGAGCCTGGCCAGCGCCGGCACCCCGGGCACCCTGCTGAGCCAAAGCGTGGTCGGCACCGCCGGCTGGTCCGAGTTCGTGTCCACCCGCCCTGACCTGTTCAACGGCGCTTCCAACAGCGTCAACGGCATCCGCTGGTCGCTGTTCGTCTACGAAGGCGCAGGCACTTTCGACCTGACCGACAAGCATGTGCTGACCACGGTCGGCACCGGCGTCAGCGCCGCCACCATCAGCAACAGCCTGACCGCCAACAGCTTCGACGGCAGTTTCGGCGGCTCGACCGGTCTCATCCTGAACGCCAACGGCACGGGCACCCACCGCACCCAGCTCAACGGCTCCAGCTACAACGCTGTGGGCACCCCGGGCTATGCCGGTGACCGCTTCTTCAACTGGGGCAATGCCTTCACCAAGATCGGCAACAAGGTCGGCGTCGATTCCGCCCTGGTCCATGTCAACCCGACCGATCCGGAAGACTATGACCTCTATGTGGGCGCCCAAGCCTTCGAGAACGTCAAGGTCAGCTTCGACGGCCAGACCATCGCCGTGACCAATGTTTCCGCCGTGCCGGAACCCGAAACCTATGCCCTGATGCTGGCCGGCCTGGTGGCTGTGGCTTTCATGGCACGCCGCCGCCGCGAATTCTGATCGCAGCGGGTGCATCCCGAGCGCTCGACCTCGGGACGCTTCGCTGAGCTGGCCATGTGCCAAGACGCGGCCAGCCTCATCAACAGCAAAGTGTTGCGCCCGGCATTGCCTTCCCTCGTGGATTGCTGAAGGGATCGACCTCTGGGTCACTCCCTTCACTCCTGGTTTCTCTTTGTCTTTTTGTTCTCTTCTTTCTACTCACGAAAGCACCCGTTCATCATGAAGCTCCGCCTCCTCGCCATCGCCGCCGGCCTGGCCGCTGTGTCCAGCGCCCACGCCCTGACCCCCGCCCAGATCGCTGACGCGCGCACTGCCGGCACCCTGAAGGAAGTCACCTTCTCGGGCGCCTCGGCCCTGCGCCTGTCCCTGGGTGCTTACGTCCAGGAAATCTGCAACACAAGCACCATGCACGTGTTCTTCAACAACGCCGCTGGCAACAACCACCGCGCTTACAGCTGCAACCTCGGCGTGGCCGTGGGCAACTATGCCGCCGGCACCCCGGTGCTGGTGGTCAAGCGCGACCAAGGCGGCTCCGGCCAAGGCGTGGCCCCCATCGCCCTGAACACGCCCATCGCCCACATGAATGTGGACGCCTCCTGCGTGGTCACCGCCACCCCCAACTTCACCGACATCCAGGTGCCCAACTACACCTGCGGCACCACCAGCAACCGCGTGTCTGACGCCGGCATCTCCGACGTCGAACCCGGCCTGCTGAACGCCACCATCAATCTGGCCGACAACACCCCCGGTGATCCGACCAGCGGCCCCTCCTCGCCGGTGGACCTGAGCAATCTGGACGTCAAGCCCTTTGTGCAAGGCATCTTCGGCGTGGCCGTGAACCTGCGCGCCTATCGCGCCCTGCAAGCCACCCAAGGCCTGACCCAGGACGACAGCGACGCCAACCGCCCCAGCCTGCCCACCACCTGGGTGCGCGGCGCCCTGACCGGCGGCCTGACCGCCTCCAACGCCAGCCAACGCGGCTGGGGCCTGGTGATCAGCCCGGCCGTGGACGCCTCGGTGCACACCAAGACCCTGAACATCTGCCGCCGCCAGCCCAGCTCGGGCACCCAGGCCGCCTCCAACGCCTACTTCGCCCAGAACCCCTGCGGCCTGTCCACCACCAACGCCCTGCGCCAGGCCAGCGCTGCCGCCCCGGTGCACGCCGCCACCGGCGGCACCTATGTGGTCAATGAAGGCGCCGGCACCGGCAATGTCGAGACCTGCATCGGTACCACCGTGGAAAACATCGCCGGCGCCTACGCCATCGGCGTGCTGGGCCGCGAGAACAACCCCCTGGCCAATGGCGGCGACAAGAAGTACCGCTATGTCAAGCTCGACGGCGCTCAGCCTCTGCGTTATGACGCCAGCACCGGCCGCGGCGCCATCTTCGGTGACTACGACTTCGTCTACGAGTCCACCCTGCAGTACAACACCACTAATCCCAACCTGAACGCCGACAAGATCGCCTTCATCGCCGCCATCCGCAACGGCGCACCGAAGCCCGCTTCGCTGGCCAAGGCCGATGCCGACACCCAGCAAGGCGTGATGGCCCCGTCCTCGACCTGGGCGCCCGCCCAGTACCCGGCCCTGCCGGCCGCCGACAAGCCCTTCGCCTCGCGCGTTGGCCGCACGGCCGGTGACAGCTGCTCGGTGCTGAAGCTGGCACGCTGATCGCCGCGATCGCAGCATCCGGCCGCAAGCCGGGAGCTTCGCAATGCCTGTGAAACGGGGTCGGTGTTCCGACCCCGTTTTTCATGGTCTCCTGCAGCAGCCGTTGCGGGCAGCAAGCCTTCAGATGGCGCACCGCAAGCCGTCTGAGGGTCTTGGCAGATGGGAACGCCAAGCACGCTGAGCCGAACGGTCTATTTCCAGCCTTCTCCGCTGGCATCAGGTTTTCACATCACTTGCGCACACTGCCGCGCATCGGGCGCCTGCCCCGCATCTCGCCATTGAGGATTGCTTCCATGTTGACCGCTTCTACATCTCGTGCTCCCTTGCTGCGCCCTCTGCTGGGGTTTGTCTTGTGCGCCGCGGCTCTCGCACCTGCGCAGGCCAAACTTGAAACCGCGGCCCAAAAGTCAGAGCTGGTGCTGCTGCTGCTGGATCAGAAAAAAGCGGAGATGACCTATATCAAAGACCTCGGCATCACGGCCACCGAGTTCTGGATCACGGCGCAGCAGGACACAGGCGCCTCTTTGTTCAAATATCTGGACCCCGACACGGACGCGGCCCTGAAAACCTTTCTCGGCAATGCAGACCTGGCCAGCGTCCGCTGGATCGTTGCTGCAAGCAACATCGGCAGCGCTGATGCTAAGGAAAGAAACGACTATGTCACCCTGAACAACAGCGGCGACCTAGCCACACAACAAAAAAACTTCCAAGGCATGAGTGAGATGTTGACGGGCTCGTTGACGGATAAAGCTGACATCAACAACTACCTCAAGAATGTGGCGTCCGGCGGCCCAGCGCAGATCCTCATCAGCAATCTGCAAACGGAGGAGAACGGCAGTGCCCTGGCCAGCAATGCAGCGGGAAACTCGGGCACTTATGCGGGGATGCGCACCAATTTCTTTGCGAAGGGCAGTACCCTGGCCCCTGGCGATTGCGTCGTGACCGCCACACTGTGCATAGGCAACCCTCTGGGCACTTCGTCCTGGTTCTACAAACTCACGGCCGCAATCCTTGATGGCGAGTCCGATGGACAATCACCCATCGTCTACGACGAGTTTGACAACCTCAGCGGTGACGGCTACTGGGGCTTGATCAAGGACCCCAACTCCAGCAAGTACGTGCTCAGCTACACCCTGGCGGGCTCCAACCCGCGCAGCCTGGTGAGCACCGATTTCGGCCGCAGCCGGCTCTCCTTCACCGACTACAGCGCGCAGAGCGGCTTTGCTCGCCAGATCCTGGCCCTGGCCGGCGACGATGTGGCAAATGCGCCCGATGCTGCGGCGCTCTTCCTCAACGGCAGCCTGGCTGCACAGCAGGCCGTGACGGCCGTGCCCGAGCCGCAGAGCTGGGGCCTGATGGCTCTGGGCCTGCTGGGCCTGGCGGCCCATGCGCGCCGCCGCAGCAACAGCAGCACACGCAGCACACACAGCAGCAGCGGCGCCTCGCAAGCCTGATCTGTTCGGCGAGCACGCAGCTGCGCAGCAGGCGGCCCCGCGAGCCCCGCCGGCTCGCGGGCTGAGCCTGCGCCTTCGCCTGCCACCTCGCTTCGAGCCTTTGCCCCCTGCCGTTCGGACCACGGCGCTTCATCGCGGATTCACCACGGCTCGGGACACTGCCACCACGCGGGCCAGGTGACTGGCGCTGAGCTCGGGCGTTTGCAGCTCACCGGCAACGCAGGCGTGCTTGTTTGCTTGTTTGCTTGTTTGACGCTCGCGCTGACGTCCAGGTTTTGCTCCTCGCTGCAGCTTCTGCTTTTCGTTCGTTCATTCATTCATTCGTCTATCCATCCATCCAGGGAGTCAGCCTCTAGCCGGGCTGGGATTCATGTCGTTCTTGCCCTTGCCGACCTGCCGGACTTTTTGCGCCCTGCCGCGCCCCGTGCTGCAGCCCGCGCGTGGCCGTCTCGTGCCGGCGCTGAGCACGGCCGTGCTGGCCTTGCTGAGCGCTGCGCCGGGCTGGGCCCAGGACGCGCCGCGCGCCACGCCCGAGCCTGGCCCAGCGGCCAGCGCGGAGCAGGCGCCGCGCTTTGACATCCTGGAGTTCGAGGTCGAGGGCAACACGGTGCTGGGGGCGCTGGTGATCGAGCGCGCCTTGCTGCCCTTCATGGGCCCGCAGCGGGCCCTGGCCGATGCCGAGGCGGCGCGTGCGGCGCTGGAGAAGGCCTACCAGAGCGCCGGCTTTCTGACCGTCTTCGTGGACCTGCCCGAGCAGCGGGTCGATGGCGGGGTGATCCGCCTGCAGGTGATCGAGGGCCGGGTCGAGCGCCTGGCGGTGACCGGCGCGCGCTACTTTGACCAGGGCGTGATCCGCAGCCGCGTGGCCGCGCTGACACCGGGCCAGGTGCCCAATTTCAACGAGATGCAGGCCCAGCTGGCCACGGTCAACAACAGCGAAGACCGGCGCGTGCAGCCGGTGCTGCGACCAGGCCGCCTGCCCGGCACGGTGGAGGCGGAACTGCAGGTGAAAGACCGCCTGCCGCTGAGCGGCTCGCTGGAAGCCAGCAATGCCGGCACGGCCAACACCGACCCGCTGCGCGTGACCGGCCAAGTGCGTTACGAGAACCTCTGGCAACGCGGCCACAACCTGGGCCTGACCCTGACCACCGCGCCCAACCACAGCGCGCAGACCAGCGTCTTCGTGCTGAACTACGGCATCCCGCTCGAGGGCGGCGACAACCTGGGCTTCTACGCGGTTCACTCGAACAGCAATATCGACGCCCTGGGCGGCACCAAGGTGCTGGGCAAGGGCGACACCTTCGGTCTGCGCTACGCGATCAATCTGCCCGGAGCCGAAGGCAGCCTGCACAACCTGGCCCTGGGCGCGGACTACCGCGATGTGCAAGAGCAGATCAGCCTGGGCGAGCTGCGCCTGGCCAAGCCCTTGCGCTACCTGCCGCTGCAAGTGGCCTACACCGGCAATTGGTTCTCGGCCGAGCGCCAGACCCAGCTCAACGCCAGCCTGGGCTTCGGCCTGCGGCCGCTGATAGCACGGCGCATTGCGGGCTGCGAGCTGGAGGATGGCAGCATTGGCGTCGACGACCAATTCCGCTGCAAGCGCAAGGGCGCTGATGGCGGCTTTGCAGCCCTGCGCGTGGACCTGCGTCACACCGAGCAGGGGCGTTGGGGCAGCGCGCTGGCGCGGCTCTCGGGTCAGCTGGCCTCGCAGCAGCTGAGCAGCGCGGAGCAGTTCTCGCTGGGCGGGGCCGAATCGGTGCGCGGCTACCAGGAAGGCGCGGCGGTGGGCGACCACGGCCTGCTGGCTTCGCTGGAGCTGCGCAGCGCCAACCTGGCCGACTGGCTGCGCCGCCAGCACCCAGGTGCGCCGCTGGACGATGTGGCCGAGCTGAGCCTCATGGGCTTTGTCGACGCCGGCCGTCTGCAAACCCTGAGCCCCGACCCTGGACAGAACCGCCGCCAGCCCCTGCTGGGCAGCGGCTGGGGCATCCGCTTCGGCAGCCGGGCCGGTTTCAGCATCGAGCTGATCGCGGCCCGCGCCCACAAGGCGATTGCCTTCACCGACACCCCTCGCCAGCGCGTGCATGCACGCATGGCCGTGAAATTCTGAGCCTCGTGCCCCTGCTGCCATGTCGCGTCGTCCTGCCTCCTCGCTTGCCTCTCGCCTGACACCCCCGCCGCTGCCGCAGGCGGGCCCGCTGGCTCCTGCCGCTCCGCCGGTGCCGCACTGGGGCCATGCCCTGCTGCACCCCCTGGTGGCGGCCCTGGCCACGGTGATGCCCTGGCAGGCTCAGGCCCAGACGCAGGCGGCGCCCAAGGTCAACGCGCTGCCCCAGCCGGCCCCGGGCTGGCGTGTGTTCGGCAGCGGCCAGAGCGGCCTGCCGCAGGGCGTGCCCAATGCCCGCGGCGGCGCGGACATGGTGATCAAGCAGGACAGCCAGCGCGCCATCTACGACTGGCTGAGTTTTGACATCGGCGCGCAGAGCTCGGTCACCTTCGACATGGCGCAGCGCAATGCCAGCGCCCTGAACCGCATCGGCGGTGCCAACCCCAGCCAGATCTTCGGCAGCCTCAAGGCCACCAATGGCGGCGAGATCCTGCTCTACAACCGCAACGGCATCCTGTTCGGCGCGGGGGCCCGGGTGGACGTGGGCAGCTTGATCGCCACCTCGCTCAAGCCGCGCGACGAGGATTACAAGAACGGTTTTGCCAACAACATCCTCGGCGGCGACCCGGCCTTCCGCTACGACGCTGCGGCCGAAGGCGGCCGCGCGGGCGCAGCCCTGTTCGCCGACAGCTATGTGAGCGTGGCACCGGGTGCCGAACTGCGCAGCGCCGAGGGCGGCCGCATCTTCCTGTTCGCCAAAAAGGTGGAGAACGCCGGCACGATCAGCGCACCCGGCGGCCAGGTGGTGCTGGGCGCGGGGGCCGAGGTCTATCTGGGCCTGCCCTCGACCTCGAAAGAGCGGCTGAGCCAGACGCTCTACGCCTCGGAATCCAACCCCGATGTGCCGGCCCTGCGCGGCCTGCTGGTCGAGGTGGGCCAAGCCGACCTCGGCAAGGACGCGGGCGATGGCACGGTCACCAACGCGGGGCGTGCGGCCGGCGCGGGTGCCGCCAATGCCCAGCCCGGCGTGATCGAAACGCCGCGCGGCAACACCACCCTGGTGGGCATGGCGGTGAACCAGCTGGGCCGCGTGTCGGCCACGACCAGCGTGGCGCAGAACGGCTCGATCTTTCTGCTCGCGCAAGGCAATGCGGCCGGGGCGTCCACCAACACCACGCCCTCGGATGCGCAGTACAAGCGCGCCCGCACGGGCGGCAGCCTGATCCTCGGCGGCGACAGTCGCACCGAGATCAAGCCCGACAACAACGGTGCCGACGGCAAGCCGCTGAGCTCGGACGACAACGCCGGCTTCACCGCCTCGCGCCTGAACCTGGCCGGCGCGGCCATCAGCCTGCAGCCCGGCGCCCAGGTCGTGGCCCCGGGCGCACAAGCTTTTGTGCGCGCCAGCCTGACGCCCAATTACGACGGCAGCCCGGGCGGCGAGCATGTGTTCAAGCCCGAGGGCGGCAGCCTGAACATCGGCGCAGGCGCGGTGATCGATCTGGCCGGCACCACCGACACCCAGGTCGGCGTGGACCGCTACTTCGTCACCACCGAGCTGCTGGGCAGCAATGACCTGCGCGATGCGCCGCTGCAGAAAGACGGCCTGCTGTTCCGCAACAAGGTGACGCTGGACATCCGCAGCGGCTCGGACATCCTGGGCGATCTGTCCAGCTACCGCCTGGGCCTGCAGCGCACGGCCAGCGAGCGCCTGGCCAAGGGCGGCAGCCTGTCCATGCTCTCGGGCGGCACGGTCGATGTCGCCGCGGGAGCGCGGCTCGATGTCAGCGGCGGCCAGGTGCAGGTGGGCGAGGCCAAGGTGCGGCCCAGCCTGCTGACCGCGACCGACGGCCAGGTCTACACCCTCAACAACGCGCCCAAGGATGTGGTGTTCGAAGGCATCAGCAGCGCCTTCGTCAACCGCAGCGCCTGGAAGCGCAATGGCGCCCGCGTCGGCTTTGGCTTGCAAGGCAGCGAGCGCCTGGAGGCCGGCTATGTGGAAGGCCGCGCCGGCGGCAGCCTGCAGATCGTGGCGCCACAGCTGAGCCTGCAGGGCGAGCTGCGCGGCCAGGTGGCCCAGGGGCGGCGCCAGCTCAACGGCCAGGACGCCCGCGCGGACCTGGCCCGCCTGAGCCTGGGCGCCGCCCGCCATGGCCGCGACTTCGCGGCCGACGCCTATGCCGGCGCCGTGTTGGAGCGCCTGGTGCTGGGCCGCAAGGCCGGCGAGGCAGGCGCCAATTTCTCATTGGCGCAGATCGAGGCAGGCGGCTTCGGCCGCGTGCAGATCAGCAGCGTGCAAAGCCTGGAGCTGCCGAGCGAGGCGCGCCTGAGCCTGCCCACCCTGGGCCAGCTGGAGCTGAGCTCCGAGAAGGGCTCGGTCATCCTGGGCAGCGATCTGCGCCTGCCGGGCGGCAGCCTGCTGGCGCGCAGCCTGGACGGCGGCGAGGTGCAGCTGGGCGCGGGCGTGCGCCTGGATGCCTCAGGCACCTGGACCAATGCCTTGCTGGACGGCGTGGGCTCGGGCGCCGGCACGGCCGGCGGCTCGGTCATGCTGGCCAGCCAGCGTGCGGTCAAGACCGGCGCGGGCGCGCTGATCGATGTCTCGGGCGGCGCCTGGGTCGATGCCGGCGGCGCGGTGCGCAGCAGCGCCGCCGGCAGCATCAGCCTCGGCCAGGACAGCAATGCCGACGATGCCAAGAAGGCGCTCAACACCGTACGCCTGCAGCTGGACGCCAGCACCGAGCTGCGCGCCTACTCGGCCCAGCGCGGCGGCGCGCTGAACCTGACGACGCAGACGATCCAGATCGGCGCGAATTCCAGCAACGCAGCCGCAGCCGATCTGCGCCTGGGCACCGAGTTCTTCAGCCAGGGCGGCTTTGCCAGTTTCTGGCTGAACGGCCACGCCACGCTCGACGTGGCGGCGGGCAGCCGCATCGCCCCGGTCGCACAAAGCTGGGCCCCGATGGCCACGGCTCGCCTGGCCCCGAGCGGCTCGGTGGTGGCCACGCAGATGCAGGCCGCTTCGGCCAGCAACAGCCTGCCCCAGGTCGTCAATCTCAGCCTCAACGCCAACGCGCCCATCCTGGGCAGCCTCAAGGTGGGCGAAGGTGCGGCCATCGAGCTGCGGCCCACGGCCAGCTTCTCGCTCAATGCGGCGGCGCACCTGCAGTTCGACGGCCGCGTGCAGGCCCCGGGCGGCACGGTGGCGATGCGTGTGGCGGCCAGCGACGACAGCACGGCCCAGTACCTGTGGCTGGGCGCGAACAGCGTGATCGATGTGGCCGGCACGCGCCTGCTGACGCCCAGCGATGACGGACTGCTGCGCGGCCAGCTGCTGGCCGGCGGTACGGTCAACCTCAACGCCAGCGGCAGCTTTGCCAGCAGCCTGGTCTGGAGCCAGGGCAGCCGCATCAATATCGGCGGCGCCCAGGGCGAACTCGATGTCAGCCTGCGCGAGAGCGGCGGCAACCGCACACTGCGCCAGACCCTGGCCAGCAGCGGCGGCAGCCTCAATGTCAGCGGCAGCGGTGCACTGATCCTGGAGGGCGATCTGCGCGCCCAGGGTGGCGATGCATCCCAAGCCGGCGGCCGCGCCAGCATCAACCTCACCGCAGGCCGGAGCAACAGCGGCAGCCTGCCGCCGCTGCGAGAGCTGAGCCTGAGCGTGCAGCGCGGCGAGGCCAGCGGTGGCATGCAAGCCGAGCTGCTGCCCAAGCCCGCCGATCTGGGCGGCAACAGCGCCGCCCCCATCGCAGCCAGCAATGCCCGCATCTCGGCGGCCCAGCTGCAGGCGGCCGGCCTGGCCGACCTGAGCCTCGGCGCGCAGGATGGCCTGCGCATCGAAAACGGCGTGACGCTGAATCTGGCCCGCCAGCTGCAGCTCGACAGCCCCAGCCTGCGCCTGGACGCGGGCGCCAGCGCCGAGCTGGCCGCCACCGAGCTGATCTGGGCCAACTTCGCCTACAAGGATCGCCCCACCCAGTCCAATGGCACGCCGGCGCCCCTGCTGCAGGCGAGCGCCGGCAGCGGCGCCCTGGCCCTGACCGCGCGCGAGAACCTGGTGCTGTCCGACCGCCTGGTGACCCAGGGCCTGGGCAGCCTGGCCCTGAACGCCGGCCAGGATCTGCGCTTGCAAAGCCGCAGCACCGAGGCCAGTGCCACCGGAGACCGCGTGGCCGGCGCCCTGCTGAGCCCGGCCGATCTGAGCCTGCGCGCCGCCCAGATCTACCCGGCCACCGACACGCCCTTCACCCTCGATGTGGGCAGCCACCGCCTCAGCATTGCCCGAAGCAGCCAGACGCCGGCCGACCAGCCGGCCAGCGCCGGCGGCCAGCTCTTCATCAAGGCCCGCGAGATCGAGCAAGGCGGCGTCGTGCGCGCGCCCTTTGGCCGCATCGAGCTGCTGGCCAGCGAGCGCCTGAGCCTGCAGGCAGGCAGCGAAACATCGGTCAGCGGCGCTGGCCAGCAGCTGCTCTTCGGCAAGGCCGATGCCAGCGCCTGGAGCCAGAGCGCCAACAGCCAACTGCTGCTGGACAAGCCCCTGGCCAAACAGCTGCTGCTCAAGGCCCCGTCCCTGAGCCTGGAAGAAAAAGCCCTGCTGGACCTGAGCGGCGGTGGACAGCTCAGCGGCTGGCAGTTTGTGCCCGGCCCGGGCGGCTCCAGCGATGTGTTCACGGGCAGCGATGGGGCCTTTGCCCTGCTGCCCTCGCGACAGTTGCAGGCGCTCTGGGACCCCAGCCTGGCGGCAGTGACGCCGGCCCTGGGCCGCCAGCTCGAAATCGGCGACGGCGCGGCCGTGCCCGCCGGGCGTTACACCCTGCTGCCGGCGCGTTATGCCATGCTGGCCGGCGCCTACCTGGTGCGGCCGCTCAGCGGCACGCCGCTGAACCTGGGTGCCGTGATCCCGCAGGCCGATGGCAGCCAGTGGATCGGTGCACGACTGCGCGACGCCGGCACCGCCTTCCAAAGCACCCTGCCCTCGGGCTGGCTCTTGCTGAGCGCCGAGCAGGCACGCAAGCGCAGCGAGATCCGCCTGCGCGATATCGACAGTCACTTTGCCGAGAAGGCCAGCAAGGCCGGTGAAGCCCTGCCGGCCGGCAATCGCGATGCCGCGGCCCTGGTGCTGAATGCGCAGCAGCTGCAGATGCAGGCCAGCCTGCTCAGCGCCGTGGGCAGCATGAAGCCCGATGGCGCCAAGGAGGCCATCCCTGGCCGCGGCGCCCAGGTCTTCATCGCCAGCGAGCGCATCCAGATTGGCGGCACGGCCGATACGGGCTTGCCAAGCACAACCTTGCGACTCGACACGAAGACACTGGAAGGCATCCAGGCCGAGCAGCTCGTCATCGGTGCCGTGCCGCTGGGCAACAGCAGCGACAGCCTGCAAGCCGTGGCCCGCGAGCTGACGGTCAAGGCCGGCAGCACGCTGAGCAGCCAGGACCTGCTTCTGAGCGCCAGCGAAACGCTGCGGCTGGAGGACGGCAGCCATCTGAAGGCCGAGGCGTCCGCCACGACAACAAGCCTGTCCGCCGGCAGCGATTGGAAGCTCAAGGGCGGCGGCGCCGCCGTGCGGGTGAGCGCACAAGCCGATGCCGGCCTGCAGCGCCAGGATCTGCCCAAGGCCGATGACAAGGCCCCACCGGTGCCCGTGGCCAAGCTCGACCTGGGCGCGAAGGTCCAACTCGAAGCCGCCGCAGGGCGCGGCAGCATCAGCCTGGACAGCAGCGGCGACAGCCGTGTGGGCGGCGGGCTGACGCTCTCGGGCCAGGCCCTGGATCTGGGTGCCCGACAGGTGCTGATCGGCGCGGCGAGCGTGCCGAGCGGCAGTCTGAGCCTGGATGCAGACCTGCTGCAGCAGCTGAGCGCGCAAAACAGCATCCACAGCCTGACCCTGCGCAGCTACAGCAGCATCGACTGGACCGCGGGCGCCAGCCTGGGGCAACCCAGCTGGGAACAGCTGACCCTGGACGCCCCCCTGTTGCGCGCCCCGCAGAACGGGACCGGCAGCGCCCTGGCCCAGCACATCGTGCTGACGCAGACCAGCGGCCAGACCGTCAAGCCCGCTCTTGAGGGCGCGGCGCTCCCGGCCGGCAGCCTGCTGCTGAGTGCCACCAAGACCCTGACGCGCGAAGCTGGCAGCCAGCGCATCGATGCCATCAAGACGGACTGGGAGGCCGGCCAGGCCCTGCTGGTGCAGGGCGGCAGCGAGGCTTTCTTCAGCGGCGCCCTGAACGCCACGGCCCCGCTGCTGGGCCAAAGCGGCAATGCCCGCAGCAGCTGGCAGGTGCGGGACGGCTTTGTCTTCAGCAAGGCAAGGGGCAGCGAGGTCAGTGAAGCGGCCCTGGCCCTGCTGGAACCGGGAGGTCAGCTCAGCATTGCCGCCCAGACGATTGCACAAGCCAGCCGCATCGAGATGCGCGGCGCTCAGCTGAACCTGGCGGCCCGCGACGGCCTGGAGTTCAAGAGCGGCTCGGACACCCTCGTGGCGGGCCAAACCTTGAACCTGCACGGCAGCGCAGTGGACCTGCCCGGCGGCAAGCTGGTGGCCAGCAGCGGCCAGAAAAACCTGGTGCTGGAGGCGGGTGCCACATTGAATGTCTCGGGTGCAGGGCTCAGCGATGCGGGCACGCTGCAGCTGAGCGCGCCTGCGGGCGAGGTGATCCTGGCGGGCAAGCTGAGCGGAGAGTCCAAAGCCGGCGCCCGAGGCGGCCAGCTCGAGATCGACAGCGGCCAGCCGGTGAAGCTGGCGGACCTGGCCGAGGGCTTGGGGGACAACAACTTTAGGGGCAGCCTCAGCCTGCGCAATCGCAGCGGCAACCAAAGCCTGGGGGCCGACGTGCAACTGGCGGCGGATGAGATCCGCATCGTCAGCGACGCGGGGCGCCTGGACATCGCCGGCAGCTTGCGCGCCAGCAACAGCGCCGCGCAAGGCAAGGGCGGCCAGATCGTGCTGGCGGCCGGCCAGAACTTGAACATTGCCGCGGGCGCCCAGCTGCAGGTGCAGGCACCACGTGGCCAGGGTGGCCGCATCGAGCTGCACAGCAGCGCAGGCCAGATCGATGTGCAGGCCGGCTCGCTGCTGGATCTGCGCGGCAGCGATCGCGTGCATGGTGGCCAGCTGCTGCTGCGCGCGGGTCGCGAGGACACGAGCAGCGAGAAAGCGCCCGAAGGTCGTGACGTGAAGATCGGTGCGCTCGCCGGCCGCATCGAGGGCGTCTACAGCGTCGACGTCGAGGCGGTCAAGGTTTACCGCCAGGCCGATACCATCGGCCTGGGCAGCGCCATGCAGCCGGCTCCCACGCCGGGCAATCCGCCCCGCCCCTACCCCACACCAGCGCCCACACCGGCCCCCGAGGAGCCCGAGGCCGAAGCCGAAGGCCTGAGCAGGAACCCGGGCCGCATCGCGCAGGCTGCAGGCCTGCCGCCCGCACCGCTGGCGCTCAACATGAATCGCACCGACGAGGGCAGCACGCCCTCGACCGGCAATGGCAATGGCAGCACCCTGGGTCAACTGCCCCCACGTCCGCCGCTCAAGCCGGGCGACCCGGTGGTGCCCGCCCCAGTGCCTGTGCCTTCACCGACACCCGCCCCAAGCCCGGCTCCCGCACCTTCGCCGAGCCCGGCACCGGCACCGGCACCGGTTCCAGCTCCAGCTCCAGCTCCGGTGCCAACGCCCGCACCCATTCCCGGCAAGTTCGGCACCGCCCTGATCGATGCCGAGAGCCGCGACTATCTGGAAGGCCATGCCGAGGCCGTGACACGCCGCCTGACGGCGCTGCAGCCCGAGTTGCAGCAACGCCTGCGCGTACGCGCCGGTGCCGAGCTGCAATCGACCGGCGATATGCGCCTGAGCGTGGACTGGAACCTGCCCCTGCTGGTGGCGGCCGATCGCGCCGCCATGCCGCATGCGGCCGAGACCTCCATCACCTTGCGCGCTGCCGGCAACCTCTACTTGGAGCGCGGCTTGAGCGCCGGTTTCCAGTCGCCGACCAACCAGGCCAGTGAGCCGCTGGACCAATGGCTGGCGGTCAGCGGCATGGCCGGTGACCTGCGCGTGGTGGCCGGTGCCGATCTGAGCTCGGCCGATGTGATGGCCACGCGCACGCCCACCGCAGGCGGCACCGGCAATGGCCTCGCCCAGGAGGAGATCAAGCTGCAGATTGGCCGGGCGAGCACGGGCGGCGAAACGCCCAGCGTGCCGTTGCGCAGCACCACGGGCTCGTTGCAGCTGGCCTCCTCGGGGGATGTGGTCCTGCTCAACACCGGCGCCAAGGTCTACACCACCGGCCAGCCGGTGCTGAGCTTGCAACAGGAAGACCTGAACCTGCCGCCCAGCCCACCAGCACCTGCGCCTACTCCTGCACCCAGCCCGGCGCCAGCGCCAGCGCCGACACCCTCGCCGGCTCCCGCACCCGCACCCGCACCCGCACCAGCTCCTGCGCCTGCGCCTGCGCCTGCACCAAGCCCGGCGCCTGCTCCCGTTCCTGCGCCTGCGCCATCTCCGGCACCGGCACCGGCACCCTCGCCCGCCCCGGCGCCATCGCCGGAGCCAGGTCCCACGCCATCACCGGCACCGGCACCGGCGCCCGCCCCGACACCCATCCCTAGCCAGCCCAGCGCAGGCAACGGCAACCAAACCACGGACGGCAAACTGCCTCCGGCCCCACCGCTTCCGCCTCGGCCACCTCAGCCCTCGGAAGGCAACGGCAACAGCAGCACCGGAAGCACCTTGCCGCCGCCACCGCCGGTGACACCGGCGCCCAGCCCGGCTCCAGCGCCTGCGCCTGCTCCTGCTCCTGCGCCTGCGCCTGCGCCTGCGCCTGCGCCTGCACCTGCACCTGCACCGGCTCCGGCTCCGGCTCCAGCTCCAGCTCCAGCTCCAGCTCCAGCGCCCGCACCTACTCCGGTCCCCGACACCCCCTCGGCAGGCAATGGCAACGAAACGACCGGCAACACCCTGCCGCCAGCGCCACCCGTACAGCCAGCACCGACACCTGCACCTGCGCCTGCACCTGCGCCTGCGCCTACACCCACGCCCGCACCGGCTCCGGCACCGGCTCCGGCACCTGCTCCGGCTCCGGCTCCGGCTCCGGCTCCGGCTCCGGCACCGACGCCGGTGCCCGACACGCCCTCGACCGGCAACGGCAACGAGACCACCGGCGGCAGCTTGCCGCCGGCGCCACCCGTCGGCATTCCCGGCGGCCAGAGTGTGGCGCTGCCTGCATCGCGCTCGGCACTGCACACCCACGCCGCAGCGGGCGTGGAAGAACCGGAAGAGAGCCGCGTTCGAAGGAAACGCAGCGAAGGCAGCGAAGACACGCCGCAGCCGCAGCTGGAGCCTTCAGCCGGCAACGGCTCTGGCACCACCAATGGCAAGCTACCGCCCAAACCTCCCCTGACACCGGGTGAGGTGCCGACGCCGGCCCCAACTCCTGCACCGGCCCCGTCGCCTACGCCAGCACCTGCACCTGCACCTGCACCTGCGCCGACGCCCACTCCGGGTCCGACACCAGCGCCGACTCCAACACCGGCGCCCAAGCCCGCGCCGGTGCCGGACCCCATCCCCCAAGGCGCCGAGCTGGGCATGGACCTCGACAGTCTGAGCAGCAATCTGCAGCGCAACGGGCTCAGCCCCTTCCTGCGCCAAGGCGGCCAGGTTCACCTGCGCGCTGGACGAGACATCAAGGGCGCGCTCCTGGCCCGCGAGCAGGACGATGTCAGCCAGTGGTGGTGGCGCTCCGGCGTGGACGGCGCTTCGACCACCGCCTGGTGGTCACGTTATGACCGTTTCGGTCAAGGCAATGCCAGCTTCGGCGGCGGCGATGTGCGCCTGCTGGCCGGCCGTGACGCGCAGCAGGTTCATGCCTCGGCCGCCAGCAGCGGCTGGCGTGCCAGCGACGCCAACTCGGCCGGCAGCCAGGCCATGCAAGTGCTGGGCGGCAGCGTGTTCCTGCAAGCCGGCCGCGACGTGGTGGCTGGCCGCCTTTTCGCAGCCGGGCCACAGCTGCGCGTGCAAGCTGGCGGTGATGTGCGTCGCGACACGGCGGCACCGAGCTCGGCCACCACGGTCGATCTCGGACTGCAACTGCTCTACGGCGCCACGGCCGTGCGTGCCGAAGCTGCAGGCGCGCTCGATGTGGGCGCCCTGCGCAGCGCCGGCTATGCGCTGAGCACCAAGGACAATGAGTTGGCCTTGGATGCGGTGCTGGGCGGCGTCCATGCCGGCGCTTCGGCCCTGCTGCAAAGCCAGTCGGGCTCGGTGACGCTGCGCAACGACGGTGTGCTCGATGGCGGCATGTCCAACGCGCCCGATCTGGTCAACAGCGTCGTGCCCGCGCAGCTGCAGATCCGTGCGCCACGCGGTGATGTCAGCATCACGCACGACATCGTGCAGATGCCCGAAACCGGCGGCGCCCCCGCGCGCACCGAGATTCTGGCCGCCGGCGATGTGAACCTGGCCGCGCTGAAGGTGGGCGCCCAGCGTCAGGCTTTGGAGACCGGCCTTTACAGCCGTCGCCAGCTGGGCGACGCGCTGGCCAATGCCCAGGTGGCCGTGCCCCTGGCACGTTATGCCGATCTGGGCGTGGAAGCCCCCCCGGTCAGCGAGGTGGCGCGACTGGACAACAGCGACCGCAGCCCGGTGCGTGTGGCCGCCGGCGGCGACATCAAGGTCGAGGGCGAGATCCTCTCGGCACGAGCGCTGGACCTGAAAGCCGGTCGCGACCTGATTGCCGGCTCAGGCAATGTCTTCAAGCTGCAGCATCAGGATGTGCAGCTGAGCGCGGGCCCGACCCAGCCGCTGCGCATCCACGAGTTCACCGTGCTGCAAGCCGGCCGCGACATGCGCAATGTGGCGGTGGAGATTGCCGGCCCCGGCGATCTGCTGCTGCTGGCCGGGCGCGATGTGGACCTGGGCAACAAGGCCGGTCTGCTCTCGCTGGGCGCTTTGCGCAACGGCAATCTGCTGCCCAGCCTGGGGGCGGACATCACCGTGGTGACCGGATTGCGAGCCGATGGCCGCGACTACCAGCAGGCCGTGGATCAGGGCTTTGCCTTGTTCGGCAGCCGCGCCTGGCAAGGCCGTCTGGGCCAGCTCTACAGCGCCCTGGGTGGGCCGCTGCCAGGCTTCGAGCAGCTGGCACCCCCGGCCCAGCTCGATGGCTTGCGCCGCCTGATGGGCGAGGCCCAGTTTGATGCCGCGCTGGCCGACTATGTGCGGGGCTTGCCGGCCCGCGCCGATGCCAGCGAACAGGGCTTGCGTGCCAGCACTCTGCTGGGCAAACCCTTGCAGGACAAAACGGTGCAGGACTTCCTCCAGAGTTCGCCAAACAAGACCGAACCGGCCTGGAGCGAGCTCAGCCGCGAACAAGCCCTGGCCGTCTTCGCCACCCTGGGCGACAGCCAGAAGGCTGCTGCCGTGCAAGCCCTGCTGACGGCCCAGCTGGGCCGCCAGACCCCGCAGGCGCGCCAGCAACTGCTGCAGCAGCTGGCCGGCCGCGATGCCCTGGGCCAGGCCGCGCTGAAGGCTCTGGCGGCCTATGTCCGCGAGGTCAGCGGTGACGCGGCGCGCGGCCTCAGCGACAGCCAGGCCGTGGCTGCCTTCGAGGCCTTGCCGCTGGCGCGCCAGATCCCCTGGCTGAACCGCCAGCTGGTGCAGGAGTTGCGCGTCGCGGGCCGCGAGGCTGCGCTGGCCGAGGGTGATGCACGTTGGGCGGCTTATGCGCCAGCCTATCTGGCGGTGAACACCTTGTTCCCGGTCGATGGCCTGGGCGTCCGCCCGGTCGGCGAGCTGCGCATGCCGACCAGCCAGATCAAGACCAACCAGCAGGCCGACATCACCCTGATGGCGCCCGGCGGCGGCATCAATGCCGGTGAGCTGGCCAGTTCGGGTTCAGGCAAGAAGCCCAATGAGCTGGGCATCGTCACCGTCAGCGGCGGCAGCGTGTCGGCCGCGGTGCGGGATGACTTTGCGGTCAACCAGTCGCGGGTCTTCACCCTGGCGCAAGGCGATCTGCTGCTCTGGTCTTCACGCGGCAATATCGACGCGGGCCGTGGCGCCAAGACGGTGACGGGCGCGCCCTCGCCAGTGCTGCGCCTGGACAACGAGGGGCAGCTGATCTTCGACACCTCGGGCTCCTTCAGCGGCTCCGGCATCGCGGTGCTGAGCGCAGGCAGCGACCTCGACTTGTTCGCACCGGCCGGCGAGATCAATGCCGGCGAGGCCGGCATTCGCTCCAAGGGCAATGCCTTCATTGCCGCCGAGCGGGTGGTCAATGCGGTGGACATCCAGGTCGGCGGCAAGACCTCGGGCGGCGGCAAGGTGGAGGCCCCGCCCGCCACCATCAGCGCGCCGCCCAACACCACGCTCAACGCCACCAGCGCCGGCGCCGCAAGCAGCGAGAGCGAGGAGGACGGCAAGAAGAAACGCCGTCGCCGCCGCAATCTGCTGCTGGAGTTCCTGGGCTTTGGCGGTCAGTGACCGAGGCCTGATCCTTTTGAGAGTTATGACACATCGGACCGAACGCATGAAAACCCATCTGATCCCCGCCCTGCTGCTGGCCCTGAGCGCGGCCCTGCCGGCCACCTCCGAGGCCTGGTGGAATGCCGAGTGGACGCAGCGCACCCGCATCACCCTCAACACCACGGACCAGGGCCTGGCCACGCAGGAGGCCGCCTCGGCCGTGCCGGTGGCCGTGCGCCTGCACTCGGGCAACTTCGACTTTGCTTCGGCCAAGGAGGGCGGCTCGGACCTGCGCGTGCTGGCCGCCGACGACAAGACGCCGCTGAAGTTCAGCCTCGAGCGCTTTGACAGCGTCAACGAGCTGGCCGTGCTCTGGGTGCAGCTCCCCAGCGTGCTGCCGGGCAGCGACAAGAACCAGTTCTACGTCTACGCCGGCAACAGCAAGGTCGCCGCGGGCGAAGCCAGCCCCGCGGGCGGATTTGATGCGGCTCTGGTGTCGGCCTTTCATTTCAGCGACAGCGCCAAGCCCGGCGCCGATCACCTGGGCAGCCCGGGCCGCGAGGCTGGACTCGTGGTGGTGGAGCCCAACGGCCTGCTGGCTGCCAGCCTCAAGCTCGACGGCCGTGCCGTGCAGCTGCCGGTGGCCGACAAGCCCTTGCTGGACGCCGCGCAGCTGAGCCTGAGCATCTGGGTCAAGCTGGACGATGTGGCCTCGGCCAAGCTGCTGCAATGGGGCGGGCTGCAGATCGCGGTGCAGGCCGGCCAGCTGCGCGCCTCGGTCGGCGGCAGCGAGCTGCGCGGTGGCGAGCTGACGGTGGGCCGCTGGACCCAGCTGGGCCTGCGCGTGGGCGCGGGCAAGGCAGCCCTGCTGCTAGACGGTGCGGTGGTCGCGGATGCCGCGGCCTCCGCCCTGCCCAGCCTGGGCAGCACGCTGAGCCTGGGCGACGGCGCCCGCGGCCTGGCCGATGAGCTGCAGATCTCGGCCAGCGCGCGCAGCAATGCCTGGCTGGCCATCAGTGCCGGCGCGCAAGGTGCCCAAGGCAAGCTGCTCAGCGCCCAGCGCGAAGACGCCGCCGCAGCCGAGGGCGAGAGCCACGGCTATATGGGCATCCTGATCAAGAACCTGACCGCCGACGCCTGGGTCGTGATCGTGATCTGCGGCCTGATGCTGCTGATCGCGATCTGGATCTCGGTGGCCAAGGGCCTCCTGATGGGCCGCATCGATCAGGCGAATCGCGCCTTCCTCAAGCGCTTCCGCGACGCCACCGACAACCTGCTGCATCTGGAGCAAGGCGGCGCGCATGCCGAATCGCCCTTGTTCCGCCTCTACCAGGCCGGCGTGCGTGAGCTGGCCAAGCGCAAAGCTGGGCAGGACGGTGCAGCGCCGCTGAGCGGCGCGTCCATGGACGCGGTCAAGGCCTCGGTGGATGCCGACTATGTGCGCGAAAACGCGCGCCTGAACGGCGGCATGGTGATGCTGACCATCGCCATCTCGGGCGGCCCCTTCCTGGGCCTGCTGGGCACGGTGGTGGGCGTGATGATCACCTTCGCCGCGATTGCGCAGGCCGGCGACGTCAATGTGAACGCCATCGCTCCCGGCATCGCCTCGGCCTTGCTGGCCACGGTGGCGGGCCTGGGCGTGGCCATCCCCTCCCTGTTTTCCTACAACTACCTGGCCTCGCGCATCAAGAACACCAGTTCGGACATGCAGATCTTCATCGACGAGTTCATCACCCGCGCGGCCGAACTCTACGGTGCCCGCTGAAATCTGAGGTCAGGAGACTGAGCCATGGCCGCCGACGTCAAGAACGACAACCAGCCCTACGACGACATCAACATCACGCCGATGCTGGATCTGGCCTATGTGCTGCTGGTCACCTTCATCATCCTGACCACCGCCTCGGTACAGGGCGTGCGGGTCAACTCGCCGCAAACCCAGGCGGCCAACAACCTGGCCAAGCCGCAAACGCGCGCCATCACCATCACCGCCGATGGCGCTGTCTACCTGGATGCCTTCCCGGTCAGCATGGAGCAGCTCAGCAGCAGCCTGGCCCAGTACAAGAGCGCCAATCCGGCCTTGCCGGTGGTGCTCAAGGCCGACGCCGCAGCGCAGTACGAGCGGGTGATGGAAGTGCTTGAGATTGCCAAGAAGCTGGACATCACCGAGATCGGCCTTGTCACCAAGCGCAGTGCCGGCTGAACTTTGACCGACCTGGCCAGGAGCACCCGAGATGCAAGTTCAGAACGAAGTCAAACCCTACGACACCATCAACGTCACGCCCATGCTGGACCTGGCCTATGTGCTGCTGGTGGTGTTCATCCTGATGACCACCGCCTCGGTGCAAGGCCTGAACATCAGCATGCCCAAGCCCAGCAACAAGCCCAGCGTCGAGAAGCACGAGCTGGTGATCGTGCAGATCACGCCCGAGGGCCGGCTCCTGATGAACGGCGCCAGCGTCAGCGAAGACGAGCTGGAGCAAGGCCTGCTGCAGGCCAAGGCGCGCGACGCGCAGATGTCGGTGGCGATCAAGGGCGATGCGCGTTCGCAGTATGCGCATGTGGTCGCCGTGGTGGACCTGTGCAACAAGCTGCAGGTCAATATGGGCCTGGTCACGGCCCGCATCGGTAACTGAGGAAGAAGGGAACCCAGCCATGAGCGGACTCGCCGAAGACCATCTCGATGACAAGCCCGGCCGGGCCTGGCTGATTCGCGGCCTGATTGCCGCCGGCTTGATCGCCCTCGTGGGCGGAACGCTGGTGGTGGTCAAGACGCTGAAGAGCGACGACCACAAGCCGCAGCGCCAGGTGGCCAAGATCTCCATCCTGCCCAACACCCCGCCGCCGCCCCCGCCACCGCCCAAGGACGAGAAGAAGCCCGAGCCCCCCAAGGATGAAAGCAAGCAGGCGCCCCGCGAAGAGCCGCTCAAACAGGCTGAGGCGCCCAAGGCCGCCAACGAGCCGCTGAAGATGGAAGGTGCTGCAGGCGACGGCCCGAGCGCCTTTGGTGCCGGCGCGGTCAGCAAGGACTATGCCGGCGGCGCGCCCAGCACCGGCGCCCCAGCGGCGGGTGCGGGCGGTACCCAGTCCGATCGGGCGCAGGAGCGCTTCTACGCCAACACGGCCCGCCAGCTGCTGCGCGACGAGATCGAGCGCCGGCTCAAGTCCGAGGCCGAACAGCTGACCGCCACCTTCTCCATCTGGCTGGCCCAGGACGGCGCCATCCAGCGCTTCGAGCTGCAACCCAGCGGCGACAGCGCGGGCGATCTGGCCCTGCGCAGCGCCCTCGACGAAACCTCGCGCCAGTTCAAGCTGCCGCCGCCGCCGGCCACCGCGCTGGCCCAACCGATGCGATTCAAGCTCAGCGTGCGACCGCTCGCCTGAGCTTCCAACCCAAGATGTCTATCAACAGCCCCACCATGCCTCCCTCCTCACTTCGTTTCTCCGGCCCCGCGGGCTTGAGCGCCAGCCTGCTGGCCGCCTTGCTGGCCCTGCCTGCGGCACAGGCCCAGACGGCCGCACCGGTGCTGGCTTCGTCCGAAGCCCAGCAGCTGGCCCAGTTGCGGGCCACCACCCTGGCTTTGATCGACGCCCTGGTCAGCCAGGGCCTGCTGACCCGCGAACGCGCCGATGCGATCAAGCGTCAGGCCGAGCAGGCCGGCGCCCAGGCAGCCCACACAGCACCTGTCGCCACGAGCGCCGCCGCCAGCGCAGCGCCCGAGGCGGCCAAGGTCTTGCGCATCCCCTATGTGCCCGAGAGCACCCGGCTGCAGATGCGCGAGGAGATCAAGACCGAAGTGCTGGCCCAGGCCCGCAGGGAGCGCTGGGGCGAGCCCGATGCCCTGCCCGAATGGCTGGGCCGCGTGCGGGTCGGTGGCGATGTGCGCGCCCGCGCGCAGAAGGAGTACATGGCCGACAGCAATGTGCCGGCCGAGATCTTCCGGGCCCAGACCAGCTCGCCGGCCTGGGCGCCGGACCTGAGCAACACCACGCTGGACCGCCAGCGCATGACCCTGCGCGCCCGCCTGGAAGTCGACGCCAAGCTCAGCGACCAGGTGCAGACCGGCCTGCGCCTGAGCAGCGGCGGCAGCAGCAGTGGCCCCACCTCCACCTCGCAGACCCTGGGCAATCAGTTCAACCGTTATGCCCTCGGCCTGGACCGCGCCTGGCTGCGCTGGCAGCCCGAGTGGTTCCACAACAAGCTGGCCGCCGACTTCGGCCGCATGCCCAACCCCTTTTACAGCAGCGACCTGAGCTGGCCAGAGGACATGGCCTTCGACGGCGTGGCCGCCCAGCTCAAGCACAGCTTCGCGCCGCAGCGCTCGGTCTTTGCCAGCATGGGCGCCTTCCCGCTGGAAGAGTTCAGCGGCAGCACGCGCGACAAATGGCTGTTCGGCGGCCAGATTGGCGGCGACATTTCGCTCGGCGGCGGTGCCCAGCTCAAGCTGGGTCTGGCGGCCTACGAGTTCCGCCATATCGAAGGCCAGCGCGAGAGCAGCCCGCCGCCCAGCGGCCCGCGCGCCGGCACGGGTGCCTACTTCAGCTCACAGTACCCGAGCTCGGTTCGCCTCAAGGGCAACACGCTGATCAATCTGAACGACCCGATCAGCGTGGCCGCGCCCACCTGGGGCCTGGCCTCCAAGTTCCGCCCCATCAATGTCACGGCAGGCCTGACGCTGGAGAACTTCGCCTCCACCCGCCTGGCCCTGAGCATGGACTGGATCAAGAACACCGGTTTCAGCCTCGCCGACATCCAGGCCCGCGCCGGCGTCAGCCTCAGCGACTCGCGCGACAAGCCCAACAGCCTGCTGGCCAAGACCCAGGCCCTGCAGGCCAAGGCCCAGATCGGCCGTGCGGCCCTGACCCGACGGGGCGACTGGCAGGCTTTTGCCGCCTTCCGTTTTGTCGAGCGCGATGCTTGGGTCGATGGCTTCACCGACACCACCTGGCATCTCGGCGGCACCAATTACAAAGGCTGGTCCCTGGGCGGCAGCTATGCCCTGGACACGCGCTTCTGGATGAATGCGCGCTGGACCAGCACCCGCAACCTCGACGACGGCGTGCGCTACCTGGCTGTGCCCGGTGATGCCGCCTCACTGAGCGGCAATCTGAGCAGTGCGCCGCTGCGCATCGATGTGTTCCAGCTCGACCTCAATGCCCGCTTCTGACCGCCCGATCATGCGCACACCGAATCACCCATTCAAGCCGGCCCCGGTTGCGCGGCTGGTCGCGGCCGCCCTGTCCGGCCTGCTGATCTTCAGCCCCGGTGCACAAGCGCAGGACAGCAAGACCAGCAAGGAACGCGAGGCCTTGCGCCGCGCGCAATCCGCACTGCGCGCCGCGCAGGAACAGCAAAGCAGCCTGCAGGCCGAGAAGGCCAAGGCCGAGGCTGCCGCCAGCGAGGCCAGCAAGGAATCAGCCGCCCTGCGCGGGCAGATCGGCGCTCATGCCGCCAAGTTGCGCGCCAGGGAGCAGGCGCTGACCGCGGCTCAGGAAGAGCTGAACCAATTGCGCCAGGGCCTGGCCCAGGCCCGCGGCGAGCACGGCGCCGAGCAAGAACGCGCTCAGGCATTGCAAAGCCAGCTGATGGAAGCACGCCGGCTGGCGAGCGAGCGCGAGCAGGCCAATCTCGGCCTGGTGGCTTTGCTGGAGGGGCGCAGCCGCGCCTTGAGTGAGGCCGAGCTCAAGAACCGCCAGCTGCAGGAGCTGGGGCATGAGCTGGTGCGCCGATTCCTGGGCCGAGCACGCATCGATTCAGCCCTGCTGGGCGATCCGGTGCTGGGCTTGCAGGCGGTGCGGGCGGAAGATGAGGCGGAGAAATTTCGCGCCGAGCTGGCGCGTCTGGAGCTGCTGAGCGGCCGTCCGGCGGGTTCTCCTGCCGCGGCGGCACCCAGCGCTGCAACACAGCCCTGAACCGGGCTGCTGCCGATTCAGCAGCTGCCGACCACGTCCAGGCCGTCGTCGCTTTCGTCGGCGGCCTCTTCGATCTGGCGATCAAAGTCGGCCGAGGCAACCGCGCTCTTGGCGATCAGGGGCTTGTCCAGCGGGCGGTAGACGCGGCTGTGCAGGCGATTCAGGCGTTCGGAATGTTCCATGGCACGGACCACGCGCTCGGGGTCGATCAGCATGGCGAAGGGGCTGCTGAGGTTCAGGTGCTTGGCGTTGATCATGATGGGGCTCCGTCTCGGTTCGGACGCGCGAAGCGCTGGGGTGTCCGTGGGTTTGTGGCGTTGGGAGTCGCTGCGGGCCCCTCAGGGGCTTCGTTCGCGTCTCAGCATGGATGCCACTGTAGAAGCCCGAGCCTCGGCCTCACAGTCGGCTGCGCCCCAAAGTCCTTGTCAGACAAATTCCTAGGTGCTTGCTGCGAACACCGCGTCCCAGCGGCCTGAAAAACAGCAGAAAAACATGCCAGCCGGCGGCATCAAGGGGCTTTGGGCGAGACGCGCTGGAGCGCCTTTTGCAAGGCAGCGACGAGCTTGTTGCGCTCGGCCGCACGCGCAAACTCCAGGGCCGAGAGCTCCTGGGCATTGCGCAAGCTGGGGTCAGCGCCGGCGGCCAGCAAGGCCTCGGCCAGGTCCATGGCGCCGTAGCGCGAGGCCATCATCAGCGGCGTGCTGCCGTTCGGCGAGCGGGCATCCAGCACGGCACCCTGGCTCAGCAGCCAGAGGGCCACGCCCTTGTCCGGGCCGCTGCAGGCGTAGTGCAGCGGCGTCCAGCCTTCCTTGTTGATTTGCGCACCGCGCGCCACCAGCTTCTTGGCCCAATCGAGCCGGCCCTTGATGGCGGCCAGCATCAGCGGCGTTTCGCCGGCGGCATTGGCACGGTTGACATCGGTGCCGGGGTGGCTCAGCAAGCTGTCCAGCGCGCGGCTGGACCCCTCGCGCAAGGCCACTTCCAGGGCATTGCGGCCACGGCCGTCGCTGGCATTGGGGTCCACGCCGCGCACCAGCAGGGTCATGATCTCGCGGCCGTTGTCGAGTTCGGCGGCCAGGACCAGGTCATCGATTGGGGCGGCCAGGGCAGGCACCTGCAGTGCGGCCAGCAGCAGCACCCAGCCAGCCCAGCGCTTGACCATCTGCAGCACGCTCGCTCAGACCAGCCCGAACAGGCGGCGCGTGTTGGCCGAGGTCTGGGCCGCCAGCTCGGGGATGCTCATGCCTTTGACCGCCGCCAGAGCGGCCGCCACATGAGGCACATAAGCGGGGCTGTTGGTACGGCCGCGGTAGGGCACGGGGGCGAGATAGGGGCTGTCGGTCTCGATCAGCAGGCGCTCGATCGGCAGGACCTTGGCCATATCGCGCAGGTCCTGCGCGTTCTTGAAACTCAGGATGCCCGAGAAGGAGATGTAGTAACCGCGCTCCACGGCGGCTTGCGCCACCTCGAGGCTTTCGGTGAAGCAGTGAAACACGCCGCCGGCCTGCTCTCCGCCCTCCTCGTCCAGCACTCGCAAGGTGTCGGCCGCGCTGCTGCGGGTGTGGATCACCAGCGGCTTGCCCACCTGGCGGGCGGCGCGAATATGGGTGCGGAAGCGCTCGCGCTGCCACTCCATGTCCTGCTCGATGCTGCGGCCGTTCAGGCGGTAGTAGTCCAGGCCGGTTTCACCAATGGCCACCACCTTGGGGGCCTGGGCGCCGGCCACCAGCTCGTCAACGCTGGGCTCGTGCACGTCTTCGTTGTCCGGGTGCACGCCCACCGTGGCCCAGAGCACCTGATGCTCGGCCGCCAGCGCCGCCACCTTGGGGAACTCTTCCATGGTGGTGCAGATGCAGATGGCCTGCTCCACCTGCGCCACCGCCATCTCACCGAGGATCTCGGGCAGGCGGGCGTTCAACTCAGGAAAGCTCAGGTGGCAGTGGGAATCGATGAACATGGGAAGGCAGGAAATACAGCGGAAATGCAGACCTGGACGCAAAGCATGGGGCCAGGCCCCGCCGCTCACATGGTTTGCGTCGGCTTGGAGGAGGAGATCTGGGTGCCGAGGATTTCTTCAATGCGCAGTTTGATCAAACGGCTTTTCTCATCGGCAGGAAAACGCACACCAACGCCCTGCGTGCGCCCGCCCGGCGCATTGGCCGGGGTCAGCCAGGCGATCTTGCCGGCCACGGGATAACGCTGATTGTCCTCGGGCAGGGCCAGCAGCAGGTAGACATCCTCACCGAGGCGGTACTCCCGCGTGGTGGGCACGAACAAGCCGCCGTCGAGGAACTGCGGCATATAGGCCGCATAGAGCGCGCCTTTCTCGCGGAACACCAGCTGGATCACGCTGGGGCGCGGGCCAGCGCTGGCCGCGGCCGGCGCCGCAGCACCAGCCGCAGCGCCCAGCGAGGTGGTCAGGCCGCCCAGGGCGGGTTTGGCTGAGGAATTGTCCATGGCGCGAGTGTAGCGAAGGCCTGCCGCTGGCGATGGCAGGCTCAGCCGCGCCGCGCCGTGCCGCTGCGCGAGGCCGCCTGCAGCGCCTGCTGCCCCTGAGCAAACAGCGATTCCATCAACAGGCCGGCATTGAGCGGATGCTCGGCATGGCGGGCGGCGCGGCGCAGCACCGCCTCCCACTCATGCAAGGGGCCGGCCAGCTTGGGGCTGGGCAGGGACTCCGCCGGGAAGTAGCTCGGTGCCGCGCCGTGAGCCCTGCGCAGCAGGTCGTGGCAGAGCCGCTGCAGCGCATCGATGGCACGCGGCTGTGACCAGTCCGCCAGGGCGGCGGCCTCACCGCGGGCCAGGCGCTGGGGCAGCTGGGTCCAGGCCTGGGCGCGCAGGCCGGCCTCGAACCAATCGCGCGCCTCTTGAGGCCGGCCACCGGCGGCGGCCAGCAGCACCTCGGGCGACTCCACGCCCTGGGTTTTCAGCCATTGCAGGCAGGGCCCGGCAGGCGGCAAGGCCAGGGGCACGGGCTGGCAGCGACTGCGTATGGTGGGCAGCAGGCTTTCCGGCGCGCTGCTGGCCAGCACAAAGCGCAGGCTGCCGCTGGGTTCTTCCAAGGTCTTGAGCAGGGCATTGGCGGCCACGGTGTTGAGCGCCTCGGCCGGATAGACCACCACCACCTTGGCACGGCCGCGTGAGCTGGTGCCCTGGGCGAAGGACAGCATCTGGCGCACCGCCTCGATCTTGATCTCGCGGCTGGGCTTGGTCTTGCTGGCCTTGGGCTCGCCGTCGCGGCCGGTCTCGGCCTCGCCGCCCCAGCCCAGCTGCTCGCGCAAGGCATCGGGCAGGAGCAGCATGAAGTCAGGGTGGGTGTGCGAATGCAGCAGCTTGCAGCTGGCGCAGTGGCCGCAGGCAAAGCCACCCTCCAGCGGCGCCTCACACAGCCAGGCCTGGGCCAGCAGCAAGGCCAGATCGAGCTGGCCGACGCCGGCCGGCCCTTGCACGAGCAAAGCATGGGAGCGCGCCGTGGCCAGGGCCTGGCGCAGCGGCTCGGCCAACCAGGGCAGCGGCTGGCTGCCGGCCTCGCCAGCGGCATTCAGGACCTCGCTCACCATCCTCGCGCCTCCAGCAGCTGGTGGATCTGTGCCACCACCTCAGGAACCGAGAGGCCTGCGTCGATGCGGGCAAAGCGCTGCGGCGCACTCGCGGCGCGGGCGGCATAGCCGGCGCGCACGCGGGTGAAGAACTCGAGGTCCTGCTGCTCGAAACGATCAGCCTCGCGCGCGGCAGCACGGCGCTGCGCAGCAATGGCCGGGTCCAGGTCGAACCACAGGGTCAGGTCAGGCTGGCGGGTGCCTTGCACCCATTGCTCCAGCGTGCCCAGCACGGCCAGATCCATGCCGCGGCCACCGCCCTGGTAGGCAAAGCTGGCATCGGTGAAGCGATCGCAGAGCACGGTCTTGCCGGCAGCCAAGGCCGGCTCGATGACGCGCTGCAGGTGGTCGCGCCGGCCGGCGAAGACCAGGAGCGCCTCGGTCAGGCTGTCCATGCCGCGGTGCAGGATCAGCTCGCGCAGGCTCTCGGCCAGCTCGGTGCCACCGGGCTCGCGGGTGTGCACGACGTCGGCGCCGCGCTGACGCAGGCGCTCGCCCAGGGCCTCGATATGGGTGGACTTGCCGGCGCCATCGATGCCTTCAAAGCTGATGAAACGGGCAGTGGTGGGGGCGACAGGGCTCACGGGCGGGAACTTCTCTTTCTCTCTCTCGGGGCGGCTTTGAGATCAGCGCCCGCGCTGGTATTTGTTGACCGCGCGATTATGCGCGGCCAGGTCTTCGCTGAATTCGCTGCTGCCGTCACCGCGTGCCACAAAGTACAGCACCCGGCTGGGTGCCGGATGCAGGGCCGCTTGCAGGGACGCGACACCGGGCATGGCGATGGGCGTGGGCGGCAGGCCGCCGCGGGTGTAGGTGTTGAAGGGCGTGTCGGTCTGCAGATCGCGCTTGCGCAAATTGCCGTCGAACTTCTCACCCAGGCCGTAGATCACGGTGGGGTCGGTCTGCAGCGGCATGCCGATGCGCAGGCGGTTGATGAAGACCGCGGCCACCAGCTGCCGGTCGGCCGGCGCGCCGGTCTCCTTTTCGACGATGGAGGCCAGGATCAGGGCTTCTTCCGGCGATTTGAGCGGCAGGCCCTCGCTGCGGCCGGCCCAGGCGCTGAACAGACGGCGCTGCATGGCGGCATAGGCCCGCTTGAGCACGGTCAGGTCACTGACGCCGCGGCTGTAGGCGTAGGTGTCGGGGAAGAAGCGGCCTTCGGCGGCCTGGCCCGGCGCGCCCAGGGCGGCCATCAGCTCGGCCTCGGTCCAGCCGGCGGTCTGCTGCTTGAGCGAGGGTGCGCGGGCCAGGGCGGCGCGCAGCTGGCGCAGATTCCAGCCCTCGATCAGTCGCAGCTGCTCCAGCACCTCGTCGCCACGGACCATCTTGGCCAGCAGTTCGCGCGGCGTGGCGCCCTGGTGGATTTCATAGCTGCCGGCGCGGATCTGGCGGGCCTGACCGGACCAGCGGAACCACTGGTAGAGCAGGCGCGGGTCTTCGGCCACCCCGGCCTGCGCCCAGGCCTGCGCCACTTCGCGCGGCGAGCTGCCGGCCTCGATGGACAGCTCCACCGTCGGATGGCGCAGCTGCATGGGCGCTTGCAGCCACCACCAGGCTGCAGCGGCGGCGGCGCCGGCCAGCAGCAGGGTCAGCAGCAACAGGGCGACGATCCAGGTCAGCAGACCAGCACCGCGCCCTCGCCGGCCGCTGCCCTTGGCACCCATGGCCTTGTTCCGCTTTGCTCTTGTTGTCTTGCTGCTCGCCATCAATGCCCTTGCCCGGCCGCTCTGTTTCGGGCGCTGATGATAATCGGGGGCATGACGACCTTGCCCGAAACCACCCTCTCCCTGCCCGCTTCTGCCGCGCTGCGCCTGACCGACTGGGGCGTGATCCGCGCCCAAGGCGAAGATGCGGCCAAGTTTTTGCACAGCCAGCTGACCCAGGATTTCGCCCTGCTGGGCCCGGATCAGGCCCGTCTGGCGGGTTTTTGCTCAGCCAAGGGCCGTTTGCTGGCCACCCTGCTGGGCTGGCGCGAAGGCGAGCATGACGTGTTGCTGGCCCTGCCCGCCGCTCTGCTGCCGGCCATCCTCAAGCGCCTGTCCATGTTCGTGCTGCGCGCCAAATGCAAGCTCAGCGACGCCAGCGCCGAATGGGCGATCTGGGGCGAGATCGCGCCGCCGCAGGACGGCGCGCGTTGGGCCCTGAGCCGCGAGGGCGGCGAGGACGGCGGGGGCGCACGCATCCGCCTGCCGGATGTGGCCAGCCACAGCCGCTGGTTGCGCATCCAGCCTGCCGCTGCGGCAGCGTCGGCCCTGCCGACTTTGAACGCGCAGGACTGGGCCTGGCTGGAGGTGCTGGCCGGCCTGGCCTGGGTGCAGGCGGCCACGCAGGAGCAGTTCGTGCCGCAGATGCTCAACCTCGAGCTGCTCGACGGGGTGAACTTCAAGAAAGGCTGCTACCCCGGCCAGGAGGTGGTGGCGCGCAGCCAGTACCGCGGCACCCTCAAGCGCCGGACATTTTTGTACGAGCTGCAAGGCGCGGCGCAAGCTGGCCAGGAGATCTTTCACAGCGAAGACCCGGGTCAACCGGCCGGCCTGGTGGCCCTGGCCGCCGTGCGCGACGATGGCCGCAGCCTGATCCTGGCTGAAACCAAGATCGCCGCCCTGGAGAGCGGCAGCCTGCATCTGGGCAGCCCGGACGGCCCTCGCCTGCAGCCGCGCGCCCTGCCCTACGAGCTGAAGTCGCTGGAATGAGCGCGGCCATGCACATGCCCGCCACCGAAATCTTCGTCTACTACCGCCTGCGCGCCGCCGACGCATCCGCGGCCTTGGCGGCGTTCCAGGCCCTGCGTGCCGAACTGGCGGCCGAGGGTCAGGCGGTCGAGGCGCTGCGTGTGATGCAGCGCCAGGACAGCGACATCAGCCTGCCCACCTGGATGGAGATCTACGGCCCGGGGCTCGCCGAGCCGCTCGCGCTGGAAGCGCGGGTGGCGGTGGTGATGGCACCGTTTGTTCAGGGCCTGCGCCACCGCGAGCTGTTCACAGCGCTCTGACCATCTCCACATGGCCGATGCCGGCCTCCTCGAAGGCGGCACCGCGCTGCACAAAGCCGGCGCGGGTGTAGAAGCCCGCGGCCGAAAGCTGGGCATGCAGCACCGCCTCACGCTCGCCGCGCTGGCGGCCGGCCTGCATCAAGGCCTCCAGCACCTCGCGGCCGATGCGGCTGCCGCGCATGCTGCGCAGCACGGCCATGCGGCCGATCTTGGCCACGCCCGGCACATGCTCGAGCAGGCGCCCCGTGGCCAGGGCCTGGCCGAAGCGGTTGAAGGCCACGGCATGAACGCAGCTCTCGTCGGCGCTGTCCCATTCCATCTCGGCCGGGATCTTCTGTTCATCGACGAACACGGCCTGGCGGATGGCGCCGGCCTCGGCGCCCAGCTCGGCCCAACTGCCCACACGCACCTCCACCACCGGCTCGCCGGCCTCGAAGCCCTCGATCAGGCTGCGCAGCTCGGCCGGCACTTCGCGCGGTGAGGCGCTGGCGCGATCGGCGAATACATAGATCAGCTCGCCATGCACCAGCAGCTCGGTGCCGCGGAACACGGCGCAAAGCATTTGCAGCGAGCTGTGGCCGATGCGTTCGCAGCGCACGCCGATGCGGAGCTGGTCGTCATAACGGGCCGATCCCAGGTACTCCAGCGTGGCCTTGCGCACGAAGAGATCGCCGCCCAGCTGGTCCATGGTTTCCATATAGGGCAAGGCCAGACCGCGCCAGTAGCCGCCCACTGCCACGTCAAAGTAGTTCTGGTAGTGGGCGTTGAAGACCACCTGCTGGGCATCGATCTCGCCCCAGCGCACGCGCAGCGGCTCGAAGAATCGGAAGTCTTGCAATTTCATGAGGTGAGCGAGGGGCTGTGGTGAATCAGTTGACGATGCGGACGCAGGCGGGGAGGCAGGCGCTGAGCGCCGTCAAGACTGGAGCGCCTCACGCAGGGCCAGGCCGCAGGCGTCCAGCGCGTTCAGCGCTTCCGGGATCGTACGCCCCATCTTGATGAAATCATGGGTCACGCCGCGATAGAGCTCCAGCTGCACCTGACCGCCGTTGGCGCGCAGCAGATCGGCATAGGCAATGCCTTCATCCACCAGCGGGTCGCATTCGGCCAGCAGCACGCAGGCCGGAGCCAGATCGCTATGGTCGGGCGCCTCGAGCGGCGCAAAGCGCCAGTCGCGCTTGTGTGCGTGGTCGATGTAGTGGTCGAAGAACCAGGCGATGGACGCTGCGTCGAGCAGAAAACCGTTGGCAAACAGCTTGTGCGAGGCAGTGTCGGCATGGGCCGTGGTGCCCGGCGTGATCAGCAGCTGCAGGGCCAGAGGCAGGCCGATGTCGCGCGCATGCAGGGCGCAGACCGCCGCCAGCGTGCCCCCGGCGCTGTCGCCGCCCACGGCCAGGCGGCGGCCGTCCAGGCCCAGGCTGCCGGCGTTCTCCGCCAGCCAGCGCATCACCGCCCAGCAATCATCCACCGCGGCCGGGAAGCGATGTTCGGGCGCCAGCCGGTAGTTGAGCGAGAGCACGGCAGCGCCGCTGCGCAGGGCCAGCTGGCGGCACAGGCTGTCGTGGGTGTCGATGCTGCCGATGGTGAAACCGCCGCCGTGCAGGTAGAGCAGCACGGGCAGGCGGGCCTCATCGGGTGTCTGCGGTGCGTACAGGCGGGCGGCCAGCGGGCCCTCGGCACCGGGCACCTGCAGGTTCTCCACCCGCGCCACTGGCGCGCGCGGCAGGTCCAGGATCTCAGCGCCCATCAGGTAGGCGATGCGGGCCTGCTTGGGGCTCAGGCTGTGAAAGGCCGGTCGCTTGGCGCGATGGATTCTCTCCAGCACGCCAGCCATGCGCGGCGTCAACAAGTGGGTGCGGCTCAACAAGGGCTCCAGGGGTTAACCCGGTATTTTCGCAGGCCTGGCGGCTTGTCCCGCTGGGCAGGGTTCAAAACTCCAGGCCGTACCATCCAAACCCTGCCGTCCACAAGGTTTGCGAGCTGCCGCTCTGGCGGCTGGCGGTGAGGCTGAGGCCCAGCTTGTCCGGGCTCAGCCACCACAGGCCGCCCACCGTGCGCACCGTGGTCCCTAGCAAGGCGCGGCGGTCATTGGTCTGGATCTCAGCAAACAGCAGCGCGCGCGGATCGGGCACCCAGACACCGGCGAGATTGAGCATGGTGCCGGTCTGGCCGCTGGCCCGCTCTTTGTGCGGGCCGATGTTGAGGTGAACCGCCGCCTCCTCGCTGATCGCCAGCGTGGCCAGGCCAAGCACACCGCTGGCACTGCGGCGCCAGCCGCTGCTCACCGGGCGCTCGAAGCTCAGGCCGGCCTTGAGGCCAAAGCTCAAGGAACCCCAGGCGGTCGGGACCTGCCAGCTCTTGGGCACCCACTTGACGGCGACGCTGGCTTCGCCCCGGATCTCATCGCGGGGTTGAGGGCGGCTGTAGTCGCCACCGAGTTCCAGGCTTTCGGACAGGCCGCAGGCCGGGGCCAGCACCCAGGCCCGGCTGGATCCGGCTTTCTCGCCCCAGCCTTCGAGCTGACAACTGCCGACTGGCGCGGTGGCGGCGTCATCGCTGGACAGTGGGCGCCCGGCCTGGACGGTCATGGCGGCCGGCACAAGGCCGATCAAGGCCAGCCATCGAGCCATGCGAGAAACGTAGGGGCAGCGTGGCATGTAGTTACTCCCTGGGTGACACGAGGCGTCGCCACTTGAGCGGGCGCATCTCGGCTCAGAAAGAAAGCCGCGCTCAGACGCTAGCGACCGGCGCGCAATAACGGCTTTTCGGACGTCCCACAGTGAACTTTATGGGGTGCACCGCCGAAAGGCGCATCACTTTCTCACCTCTGTTGGCAAAAGGCCTTTGCCCATGGGCCTGCCTCGACGCACACTGGTGGACACGATCACCTGCAGCGCAGCCAGGGAGGCCCGCCATGCCATTGATCCAATATCTGACCCAGGTGCATTTGGAGTTCGGCGCCGCCGCGCTCTTGCCTCAGGAATGTCAACGTGTGGGCATGCTGCGCCCGCTGGTGATCAGCGACAGCGGGGTCCGCGCTGCCGGGGTGCTGACGCGGGCTCTGGCAGCGTGGGGCACCCATCCGCCGCCCGTGTTCGACCAGACACCCCCGAACCCCAATGAAGCGGCGGTGCGCCGCGCGGTGGAGCAGTACAAAAAGCACTATTGCGATGGCCTGATCGCCATTGGAGGCGGCTCACCGATGGACCTTGCCAAAGGCGTGGCCATTGCCGCCACCCATCCGGGGCCGCTCAAGGCTTTTGCCACCATCGAAGGCGGCAGCCTGTCCATCAGCAAGGCCACGGCGCCGGTGATCGCCGTGCCCACCACCGCCGGCACCGGCGGCGAGGTCGCGCGCGGCGCATTGATCACGGTGGAGGATGGCCGCAAACTGGGCTTTCACAGCCAGGAACTGATGCCGCGAGCGGCCTTGTGCGACCCCGAGCTGACCCTGAGCCTGCCGCCGCGCCTGACGGCTGCCACCGGCATGGATGCGATCGCGCATTGCATGGAGACTTTCATGTCTGCCGCGGTCAACCCGCCGGCCGATGGCATCGCCCTCGATGGCTTGCGCCGCGGCTGGTCGCATCTGGAGCGCGCCACCCGCAACGGCCAGGACCGTGAAGCACGCTGGCAGATGATGAGCTGCAGCATGCAAGGCGGCATGGCCTTTCAGAAGGGCCTGGGCTGCGTGCACGCGCTCAGCCATGGTCTGGCCAGCGTGGACCCCGGCCTGCACCACGGCTGCCTGAATGCCTTGCTGCTGCCCGCCGTGATCCGCTTCAACGCCAGCGCTCCCAGCATGCAGGCCGAATGGCGTTTGCTGCGCATGGCCGAGGCCATGGGTCTGGGCCACTGCGACCCCGCCGGCCACACGCTGGCCGAGGCCGTGCTGGCCATGAACCAGCGCCTGGGCCTGCCGGCGGGCCTGGCCGAACTGGGCGTGGACCCGGGCATGTTCGAACGCGTCGTCACTGGTGCCCTGGCCGACCACTGCCACCGCAGCAACCCGCGCCTGGCTACGCGGGAGGACTATCTGGCCATGTTGGCGTCATCGTTGTGATGCGGGTTTCGGCACGAAGCAGCCTTTGGTTTTGCTCGTGAGGCCCTGCAGCCCGTGCCGCCACCGGGCTCATGGTTCCGGGG
>NZ_JBXAGJ010000025.1:0-90162 GCF_058794035.1 Roseateles sp. GW835-FHT13E02 | reverse complement strand
AGGCGCGCGGTCTCGTTGGCGAAGGTGATCTTGAGCGCGTGGAAGTTGTTGCAGCAGTACTTCATCATCTCGGCCGCACGCACCGAGGTCTTCAGGAACTTGCAGGGCAGATGGCCGAACAGGGCTTGCAGCCGCTCGGCCGCGTACTCGTGGTTGGCACCGACGATGGTGAAGGGCGGCTTGTCGTAGTCGCGGATGGAGCTGCCTTCGCGCAGGAACTCGGGCTGGAAGCACAGGTGGAAGTCCACGCCATCGCGCTTGCCCGAGGCGCGCTCGATGATGGGGCGCAGCACGTCTTCCACCGTGCCCGGCACCAGGGTCGAGCGGAACACCACCACATGCGGCTCGCTCTTTTGCTTGAGCGCTTCACCGATCTGCTCGGCCAGGCGCAGCACCGCGCCCTGGTCCTGGCTGCCGTTGGCCGCCGAGGGCGTGCCCACGCAGACCAGCGAGATCTCGGTGCTCAGCACCGCCTGCACCGCGTCCGTCGTCACGCTGACATGGCCGCTGGCCGCAACTTGCGCCATCAGCTCCACCATGCCCTCCTCGACCACCGGCGTCTTGCCGTTCTTGATCAGGTCCAGCTTGGCCGGCTCGATGTCCACGCCCACCACATCATGGCCGTCCCGCGACAAACACGCCAGCGACACCGCGCCCACATAGCCCAATCCAAAAATGCTGATCTTCATGACTTCACTGCCTGCTTTTTTGATGAGGTGGATGCCGAGGTCAGAACCTGGGCAATGATCTTGTCCAGGCGCTCCATGGAGCGCGGCCAGGCGTGGTGGCTGAGCATGCGCGCGCGGCCGGCCAGGGCCAGACGCTCCCGCTCGGCGGGATTTTCGACGATGCGCAGCACCGCCTCGGCGCATTGCTGCGGCGTGTCAGCCACCAGCAGATGGGTCTCGGCCTCGGCGTCGACACCGCCTGCGGCAATGCTGCTGGTCACCACCGGCACCCCCATGGCCATGGCTTCGAGGATCTTGTTCTGCGTGCCGCGGGCAATCGCCAGCGGGGCCACCATCAGGGCCGATTTGCGCACATAGGGCTGCACATGCGGCACCGAGCCGGTGACGGTGACGCCGTCGATCTCACCGAGTTTGCGCATGGCCGGTGACGGGTCGGCGCCGACGATGGTCAGCTTCATCTGCGGCCGACGCGCCTTGATCAAGGGCCAGGTTTCCGCACAGAAACGCGACATGCATTCCTGGTTGGGGTAGTAGTCCATGCGGCCGATGAAGCTGATGGTGTCAGGGTCGTAGGCCGTGCCATCGGGGCTGAAGTAATCGGCATCGACACCGTTGGGGAACCAGTCGGTCGCCGCACCCGTGCCGTAGTCGTTGAGCGTCTGCCATTCGGCGCGCGTGGTTGCGGTGCAGAGGTCGAAGCGGCGGGCCAGGCGCTTTTCGGCCGCCAGCATCTTGTAGCCTTCCAGGCGATAGCCCAGGGACAACGGGAATGGCTTGGCGTCCGCGTACTCCAGCCACTTCTGCGAGTCCATATCGCCGAAGTCCAGGATCTTGGGAATGTCCTGCACATGCTCCACATACTGCGCGACCGAGGAGCAGTGAACAAAGATCAGATCGAACTTCTGCGTGGCCAGCAGGTGCTTGATCTTGGCTGCCAGCTCGGCCGAGTAGAAAAAGCCCATGGACGAGGGCGTGGTCAGGGGCAGATGCGCCACCATGCGCAAGGCCTGCACGGGGTTGTGCACCCGCGCCATATGGAAGGCCTTGCAATGCGGCGCAATGCCCTGCCCTTCCACGCCTTCGTCTTCGGCTCGCACCAGCGAACAGACGGTGACCTCATGCCCCGCCGCCGTCAGGTGGCGGATCATATTGAAGGGCCGGATCTTGCCTCCGCGCTTGGGCGGGAAGGGAAAGCGATGGCAGACGTAGAGGATGTTCATGCGGACAGATGGAGGAGCGGGGGCGTCAAGCGCGGGGCAGGTAGGACTTCAGCTCCAGCGCCACATCGGCGGGGCTGCGGCCGTCCAGATAGACCCGGCTCCAGATTTCAAGATTCATCAGAGACAGCAGCGCATCGGTGCCGTCCATGCGGTTGGCTTCATGGTCGGCGATCAACCCTGACACGACAGCCGGCACGAACAGGCCCCGCGCCTTCACCACCTCAGGCGCCAGCAGGCGGCGCAGCAGCGGTGCCAGCTCCTTCTTGAGCCAGGCGCCCATGGGCGTGCCGAAGCCGCGCTTCTTGCGGTTCAGGATGTCATCCGGCAGCACATCGGCCAGGGCTGACTTCAGCACATGCTTGAGGCGGCCGCCACGGATCTTGATGTCCGAAGGCATGGACGCCGCCAGCTCCAGCAGTTCGTGATCGAGCAGAGGCACGCGGCACTCGAGCGACACGGCCATGCTCATCTTGTCGGTCAAGAGCAGCAGATCGTCAGGCAGCTGCGTTTCTGCGTCCACGGCCAGCATGCGGTTGAGTTCGTCCTCATGGCCGGCGCTAGCGAAAGCCGCGGCCAGCGGGTCTTGCCCGCCCGCGCCGTCCACCAGCAAACGGCCGACCAGATCCTGCCCCAGCACCTGCAGATAGCTCTGGTAGCGCGCATCGGCGCCCATGCCGGCGCTGGCCACAAAGCCCTTGGCCAGGCGCAAAGTATTGAGCAGACCCGAGTGACGATCGGCCGGCAGGCGGCCCGCCGCAAAGCCGATGGCTGATTGCAGCCAGCTCGGCAGCGCCTGGAAACGGCGCGCGTAATGACCGCCCAGGTAGCGGCGATAACCGCCAAACAGCTCGTCACCGCCCACGCCCGAGAGGATCACCTTCACATCCTGGCGCGCGAATTGCGAGACCAGATAGGTGGTGATGAAGGCCGTGTCGGCCAGAGGCTCGTCCATATGCCAGAGCAGCTGGGGCAGCAGACCCACAACATCGGGCTTGACGACGATTTCCTTGTGCTGGGTCTTGAACAGCTCGGAGACCTGGCGCGCAAACGGCAGCTCGTTGTACAGGGTCTCGGCCTCACCGCCCTCGAAACCGATGGCATAGGTGCGGATCGGCTCGCTGGACTCGCGGGCCATATAGGCCACGACCGCGCTGGAATCGACGCCACCCGAGAGGAAAGCGCCAATCGGCACGTCGCTGACCATCTGCATGCGCACGGCGCGTTGCAGGCTTTCGCGCGAGCGCTCGATCCACTCGGCCTCGCTCCAGTCGCGGCGGATCTGCGGCGAGACGCGCCAGTAGCGCCACTCCTTGACCTGACCACCCTCCACCGCCAGCAGCGTGGCCGGCGGAAGCTTGCGAATGCCCTTGAACATGCTGCCCGGCGCGGCCACATAGCCCAGCTGCAGGTAGCTGGAGAGCACGCGGGTGTCCAGCTCGGCCCGAACACCGGGCAAAGCCAGCAAGGCCTTGGCTTCGGTGGCAAAAGCCAGGCGCTGGCCGTCCTGCATCACATACAGCGGCTTGACGCCGATGCGGTCACGGCCGATCAGCAGACGGCGGCGGCGCGCATCCCAGAGCGCGAAGTCGAACATGCCGTTGAGGCGGTGGACGAAGTCGTCACCCTCGGCGTCGTACAGATGCAGCAGCACCTCGCTGTCCGAGCCGGTCTTGAACTGAAAACCCTTGGCTTGCAGCTCAGCACGCAGCTCGCGGTAGTTGTAGATCTCTCCATTGCAGACCAGCCACAGGCTGCCGTCCTGGTTGGACAGGGGCTGGTGGCCGCCGGCCAGGTCGATGATGGACAGGCGGCGCATGGCGATGCCGCAGGCACCGTCGATGTGCTGGCCTTCATCGTCGGGGCCGCGATGCTGGGTGATGTCGCCCATCAAGCTCAGATGGGCCGATTCGACCGGGGCGCCGTCAAGACGCAGGATGCCGTGGATGCCGCACATAGCTGGGTCGGGCCTCAGGAAGAAACAACAGGGAAGGTACGACCGTAGCGGCCCAGGGCGCGCCGGTAGACCTCTTCGTAGCGGGCCACGCTGCGGGCCCAGGTGCGCTCGGCCTCCACGAAATGGCGGGCCTGCGCGGCGATGCGCGGCCATTGCTCGCGCTGAGCCAGCAGCTGTTCGATGGCAGCGGCCAGAGCGCCCACATCGCCGGCCTTGAAGAGATGGCCGGTCTCGCCGTGGCGCACCAGCTCATGGTGGCCGCCGACATCGGAGGCCACAAACATGCGCCCTTGGGCCATGGCCTCCAGGGGCTTGAGCGGCGTGACCAGCTCGGTCAGGCGAATCGGCAGGCGCGGATAGGCCAGCACATCGATCAGCTCGTAGTAGCGCTGCACCTCCGCGTGCGGCACCCGGCCGGTGAAGATCACCTGCTGCTGCAGGCCCAGGCGCTCCACCTGCGCCTTGAGCGCCGCCTCCTGCGGGCCGCCGCCGACCAGCAGCACGCGAAGCTGCGGCAGCGTGGGCAAGAGGCGAGCCGCAGCGTCCAGCAGCAGGTGCAGGCCTTCATAGCCATAGAAGGAGCCGGCAAAACCGAGCACGACGGCGCCGTCCAGGCCCAGCTTGGCCCGCAGCACCGGGTCCGGGCTGACGCCAAACTGGAAGGCCTGGGCGTCAACCGCATTCGGGATCACGGTGATGCGATCCGCCGGCACACCGCGCGACATGATGTCGCCACGCAGGCCTTCGCAAATGGTGGTGATCTGGTCGGCACGCTTGAGCGCAAAGCTTTCCAGCGCCCGCGACACGCGGTAGCGCAAGCTGCCTTCGGTCGTCGTGCCGTGGTCGACAGCCGCATCCTCCCAAGAGGCTCGCATCTCATACACCACCGGCAAACGCAGCTGTCGCCCGACCCAGAGGCTGGGCAAGGCATTGAGCACCGGCGAATGGGCGTGGATGATTTCAGGGCGCTCGATGGCCACGACTTCCCGGATGCGCGCGGCCGTCAGCTGCATCTGGCGGATCAGGCCATCGGCCGCGGTGCTGGGCGTGCGGTGGAATTGCCAGCCCGAGGCCTCCTCCATCAGGCCCTCGCCCGGGCCCTGCTTGGGGCTGGTCAGGTGAGAGGTGATCCAGCCGCGCGCACGCTGCTCGCGCAGGATGGAGGCGGTGCGAAAACTGTAGCCGCTGTGCAGCGGCAAGGAGTGGTCGAGGATGTGGAGAACGCGCAAGCTCATAGCGGCTGGACGCGCAGGCATGCGCGAGAGATCAGATTCAGTGGGCGGCTTCGTGCATCAAGCAAGCAAAGGGGTGAGGCGGGCATGGCTCAACCCAGGTTGCGCACGATGAAGGGCCCCAGCCAGTTGACAAAGCCCAGGGGCAAGCGCCGCCAGGTCTTGATCAGGAGCTGGTACTTCGCATTGCTCGGGTTGTTTTGCGGCACGGCGTCGCGCTTGTAGAGGCAGTACTCGTAGTGCAGCGGCGTCGGCTCGAAACCCCAGTTCTTCTTGAAGGCGTAGGAGCCCGTGCCCTGCTTGCTGCGGCCGTAGTCGAACACCTTGCAGCCACGCGCGCAGGCGCGACGCATCAGCTCCCAGTACTTGAAGTCGTTGCCGGCCAGATCGCGCGCAGCCTCGTCGTCGCCGGCGTAGTAAGGCAACACCTCGTCACGGAAGTAAAAACTCAGCACCGAGCTGAGCGGCTTGCCCTGGGCATCGGTGACCGTCAGCACCTCAGCATCGGCACCGAACTCGTCCAGCAAAGCCGCGAAGTAGCGCTTGGGCATGGCCGGCGTGCCGTGGCGGTGGGTGTTGTCGGCGTAGAGCGCGAAGAAGCGATCCACCGTTGGATCGATGTGCGAGACCAGATTGTTTTTGATGCCTTTGCGCACACTGGCCCGGGCCTTGCGCGGAATGGCCAGCATATTGGCCTCTTCCTCGGGCAGGATCTCCTTGCGGAAGGTGACGTACAAGTCCTGCTTGGGCCAGTCGGCGTGACGGGGCTCGACATTGCGGAACTCGAGGTGCTCAGCACCCAGGCGCTGCGCAATGGCCTGCGCTTCGTGCTCCAGAGCGGCGGCAGCCTCGTCGTTCAGGGCCGCCACACCGCCGTACACGGCAAAGGGTAAGGCCACCAGCGAGTGGCCGAACAGCATGCTTTTGACCTGAGCCAACGGCAGCACACCCTCGATCTGGCCCTCACGCTCGGCGTAGAGAAAGAAACCCTGGTGCTTGAACACCTGCTCGACCATGCGCAACCAGCCGGCGCGGTGGAAAAAGGTGGCTTGCGGGCAGGCCAGGACGAACTCGTCCCAACGGCGGGCAAGCGCGGCGTCTTGCGCCGTCAGGCGCTTGATTTGGAGTGCAGCCATGGTTCAGGCTGCAACTGCGCTGGTGGCCAGCGCCGCGGTGCGTCGACCCAGGAAGATCTCGTCCATGCGACCCCAGGCAAAGTCCTGCAGCAGGCGGCCGATGCGGTCGTGGGTGCGCGCAATATTGACGTAGTGGCGGAAGCGCGACTTGCTGTCGATGCCGGCGACACGCGGCTGATCAACGTCGATTTCCCAGGGGTGGAAATAGAACACGGCCGACTGTTGATCCTGGGCATTGACCTGACGGATCAGCCAACGCGACACCGAATAAGGCAGCAGGCGGAAATAGCCACCGCCGCTGGACGGCAGGTTCTTGTTCATCACCCGCAAGGTCGTGACCGGCACTTCCAGCAAACCCTCACGCACCGGGTAGGCGAAACGCGGTGAATCTGGCATGCCGTAATGGTCGTGCTGAATCGGGTAGACGCTGGAGCTGTATTGGTAGCCAGCCTCGCGCAAGGTGTCGAAGGCCCAGAGATTGCTCTTGCCGATCGAGAAACTCGGCGCGCGGTAGCCAATCACCTCATGGCCGCCCAGATCTTCCAGCAACTTCTTGGCACGGACGACGTCCTGCATGAAAGCTTGCGGGCTCAGATCGCTGGCGCGTTCGTGGCCGTAGCCATGGCTGGCGAGTTCGTGGCCGGCCGCCACGATATCGCGCACCACCTGCGGGTAGCGCTCGGCGATCCAGCCCAGGGTGAAGAACGTGGCCTTGGTCTGATGCTGGGCGAACAGGGCCAGGATGCGCTCGATATTGCGCTCCACCCGGCACTCACAGCCTTCCCAATCGCCACGCGCAATATAGGGCGCGAAGGCCGAGACCTGGAAGTAATCTTCCACATCCACGGTCATCGCATTCCGTATGGCTTTTTGTTCAGACATGAGACTCTGCGCACCCACTCTTGTTGGCTTATTAAAAATCTTCAGACACTGCACACCGATATCGGCCACGAAGCCCTGGTTCTGCCCTGCCCTTGCGACAGCTCTGTGACAGAGTGCGCAAACCGGGCAAAAGCAAGCTCAGTGGGTCCGGACCGCTTCCACCAGCTTCTGCAGCAAGCTCAGGGTTTGCAAATTGATGCGTTCCAGTCGCTGCAGGCCGTTTTCCAGGCGCTGCAAGCGCTCTGCAAAATGACCCTGGCTGAGGTTCGACAGCTCTTCACTCAAACCGTTGACCTCGTCGGCATTCAGTTTGACGCGCGAGAAATCGATGGGCTGATCGGTATCCAGGAATTTACCCACACCTGTGTCCGATCCGCCACCCACCACCTGAGTGGGTGTTTGTGCTTCTTGCGCAATATCCTTGAGCACATCATGGAGTTCATGCAGGGTCAAATTGACCTTGTTGCCCATGAAACCCAGCAGCAACAAACGATCGCACAGGGAATTGATTCGACGCGGAATGCCCTGGCTGGTTTTGTAAATCAGCGGGAACACATCAGCATCGAAGGTCGGCTTTCCGGTGCTGCCTGCGCATTTGAGCCGGTGCTCGATATAGGCCTTGGTTTCGTCTTCATCCAAGGGCCCGATATGGCAGGTCGCCGCCACGCGCTGGCGGAACTGCTCCATCTCGGGCCGCTGGAGGATGCCCCGGAACTCAGGCTGGCCGACCAAAAAGGTCTGCAGCAAAGACTGGTTGCCAAACTGGAAGTTCGAGAGCATGCGCAGCTCTTCCACGGCCCGCGCTGAGAGGTTCTGCGCCTCGTCCACGATCAGCAAGCAGCGCTTGCCCTGTGTGGTCTGGCTGACAAAAAACGCCTCCAGCGTCATCAGGATCTCGGATTTGGGCAGATCCTTGAGGCGCACACCAAAGGCCGAGCCGACCATGCGTAGCGTGTCTTCCGCGTCCAACTGCGTGGTGACCAGATTGCCGATCACCACATTGCTGCGATTCAGGCTGTCCAGCAGACCACGCAAGAGTGTGGTCTTGCCGGCACCGATCTCCCCAGTGATGACGATGAAACCATCGTTGCGCAGGACACCGTAGTCCAGATAGGCCTTGGCGCGCCGATGCTGCTTGCTGCCAAAGTAGAAGTTGGGATCAGGACTGAGCTGAAACGGCTTGCTGCTCAACCCGTAGAAGGATTCGTACATGGCTCAGAACTGCTGGACGAGGTTGGCGAACATGGCGTTTTCGCGATAGGAAATCAACCCGCCCGAGTGCGCAGCTCGCGCGCCCAGTGTGAAGTTGGTCCGGGTACCGAGTCGGCAATTCCAGCTCGCCGAAATGGATCGCAGCGTGGTGGTCTGAGCCGCCGAATCGCCTTCGCTCTCCTGCTGCAAGACGCTGAGCACGGCGCTCGAGGTGGGCGTCAGGTTGTGCGAAACATTCAAGCTGAGACTGCGCTGGAGCACACGGCCTGTGGCGGCAAAATCGCCAGCACTCGCGCTGGCTGAGGCCAGGCGCCGGTTGTTGCTTCGGCTGGCGGTCGTCGTGATGGTGGTTCTCACCCCTTGCAGGGTGTAGGACAGCAATTGGTTGCGGAGCACAGTCGGGCCGGTGTCAACCACGGCGCTGTTGGCCAAAGCATCGGGCGTCAAACCCTGAGCGCGCAGAAAATTGCGCACAAACACATCGCGCTGCGCCGGATCAGGCACCAAAGAGGCGAACTGGAAAAAATACAGGTCGTAGTTGCTGCGCGGCGCGCCGGCGTTCTGGAAGCTCGCCGCGTTGACGGACTGTGAATCCGAGAAGCGCAGGGCAGAACGCGACCAGCGGTGCTCCAGGTTGTAAGTGAACGAGTCGCCGTAATCGTGAGACTGGAAATCCGCCGAAACCTTGGTGCGCAGCGAAGGTGTCCAACTGAGATTGGCGCCATACGTCCAGCTGTTGCGCAGCACGAAATCCTTCAAATCACTGCGCTCACGTCCGGCCAGCACACCCAGTTGCCAGTCGATATCGGGTTTGTAGTTCAGGCTGCCGGTCACACTGCTGACCCGGTTCTGCGCCCCCGTCTTGAAGCTGGACTTCTGAGTCGAGGCATCCACCGACCACATCAGCGCCGCGCGCCCCGCGCGACTGATGCGCAAGCTGCCTCCATTGGCATGGCTGTCACCAATGACGGCGTCCGAGACATTTGTGGCCGAGGTGTTGGCCCGAAACTCGAAGTTGGCCAGGCTGCCAAGACGTCCTTGCAAACGCGGAGACAAGCTCACCGTGGCGGTTTCACGTCGATTGGCATTGGCCAACGACGGATCCACGGTTTGGACGCCAAATGCCGAGGCAGCCTGCTGCGAAATGCTCGCGCTTGCATCGACAAAGAACAAGTTATCAATCAGCTCAGCCACGCCTTTCGCCGCCAAGCTGTGTTGCACGCGGGCCTTCTCTTCGCTCTTTGTGTAGACGATGCCATTGAGCGAATAGTCCAGCGAGCCTCGCACGGCACCGCGTGTCGTGCTGATGGAGATGCCGGGTGTCAAGGTTGTCAGGAGCGCCGCGTCTTTATCGGTGCGGCTCAGACGATTGTTGTCCGTCCAGGTCTGCATGACCCCAAAACGCGGCTCCACCAGAACCGAGGGCCGCCCCGAGGTCGAAAGCTTGCTCGACGCCCCCGATTCGTCCTGCGCCCAAACGGCAGACGCGCTCAGCAGGCAAGCCACGGCCACGACTCCCGGCTGCAAACCCCACTCCCGCGCATGAAAATTTCGAATCGGCATGAGTTCAGCTGGCCGTATCTTCAATGCCATAGCCATAGCCGTAGCCGTAGCCACCACTGCCATAGCCGCCCGAACTGTTCGCATTGGCCTGATTCAGCAACAGCATCTTCAGCGGGCAGGATTCGATGGTCGCCAGAGCTTGCTGCACTGCACTCTGTGCCGTCTTCTCAGCGTGAACCACCACCACGATCTGTCCCATATGCGATGCGAGAACGCGAGACTCTGTGGTCAAGAGCAGCGGCGGCGAATCAAAAATGATGATCCGATCGGGATAACGCCGCGCCATATCGTCCAGCAGATGACTCATGGCATCGCTGGCCAAGAGTTCGGTCGCGCGGGCATGAGGCGTGCCGCTTGGTAGCAAGGTGAGCTTGTCAACATTGGTGCGAAGCAGGACGCTGGACATGTCCACCGACTCCTCCAACACGTCTAGCAGACCCGGGCCTTGAGGCAGACCCAACATGCGCAAAACCGAGGGACGGGCAACGTCGGCATCCACCAGCATCACCGTGTTGTCCAGTTCCGCCGCAATGCTCAATGCCAGATTCAGCGACGTAAAGCTCTTGCCCTCGCCCGCCAAGGCGCTGGTCACCATGATCAGATTGCCATGATTGAGACTGGCCACGCCTTTGCCCATGGCGTTTTTGATCAGTGGGCGCTTGATGACGCGATATTGATCCGCCATATGAGAGCGCGCCGCATTGGGTGTCAAGAAGCCTTGAGCAGCCAAAGCCTCCAAATCCAGATCGACCCGCTTGGACGAGGCATGAAACTCCTCCGGTTTGGCCTGGACCGTAGCCACAGCCAGCGAGGCCAAATCTGTGCCATCGCCGGCAAAAGAAACGGGGGGGGTCTGCGGCATGGCCTGCGCATCATTGGGCAACACCACGCCGGCTTGCCGCAGCTGCTCCAGTCGCTGGGCCGCTTGTTCAATCAGACTGCTCATCTCAGACCACCTGCCTGCTCAACATGATTGCCAACGCCGTCAGGCCCAGGACATACATCCCCACCAAACCACCGGTTGCTGCGCCAAAGCGAATCAGGTCGGAACGTTGGTTGCGCTTGTCCGCCTCGGACACCAAGCGGGTCACCACACCCAAGATTGGCACATCCAGACGAGCACGCATTTCCAAGGTGTCATGGAAAACCGGGCGCAACTGGCTGACGGCAAATGCGGCAAGCACGCCGGCCACAAGGGAAACCAGCAACGCACCCACCAACAGCAAGAGACGATTGGGCGCGACAGGCTTGGGATTGGCGCGCGGAGGATCGATCAGACGGAAGTCCGCAACACCGGACGCGACGTCCAACTCACCAGTGATTGAAGCCGACTCGCGACGCGCCACCAGGTCCTCGTAGTTCTTCTTGTGAATGGCATAGTCACGATTGAGTTGCGCGGCCTCAGACTCCAATTGGGGCGCCGTCTTGACTGCCGACAAAGCCTGGGCATAACGCGAAGAATACTCGTCCACACGAGCCTTGAGCGCTGCCACCTGAACCTCACTGGTGGCCAGCAAGCGGTTCATTTCTTGGTAGGCCAAGCTGCCGCTGTTACCACCCAATGGTGCGGGCGCAGCCGCCGCTGCGGCAGCTGCCTTTCGCAACTCAGCGACTTCCTTGGCTTTCTGCGACTCCAGATCTTTGATCAGCTTACGAGCTCCGATCACATCGGGATGCTGATCGGTGTAGCGCTGCAGCAAGGCGTCAAGGTTGCGACGCTGGGCATCGATGCGAGAGTCGATCTCGGGCGTCGCCACCACGGCGTCCCCCTCTTGCAACAAGGCCTTGACGGGCGAGCTCGTGTTTCCGGAGCGCTCCTGAGTCAGCTGGGCCTTGGCGGCGTCGCGCGCATTGACGGCCTCACGGTACTCCAGACGAGCACGCTCCAACTGAGCACTGAGTTCACCCAGTCGGCTGGCAGCATCCTTGCCGTCACCTGACATGTTCTGGATATTCCGCAGGCGGAACTCTTTCAGGCGGCTTTCGGCCTCCTCCAGCTTGGCTTCGTACGACTTTATCTGCTCGTTGATGAAGGAGGTGGCCGTAGCCGCATCCTTGCGGCTGGCGCCCAGACTCGATTCCACGAAGATCGAGACCAGAGACTGAACCACCCGCTTGGCAGTTTCAGGATCATTGTCGCGGTAGGCCAAGGTGTACAGGTTGTCGCGAGCAGTGCTCTGAATCGACAGGCTCTTGGTTACTTTCTCAATGGTGGCCTCTTGCTGTGCCTTGGACTGATTCTTCAAATCCAGATCAGCCATCCGAACCAGCTTTTCAACATTGGGACGGCTGATCAAGGTTCGGCTCAGCATGGTGACTTGCTGCTCGATATTGGGCTGCACCGCCAAGCCCGACATCAAGGGCTTCAAGATGGATTGCGTGTCCACAAAGATACGAGCATTGGCCTCATATCGATCCGGAAGTATCCAAACAACCACCGCACAAATGACTCCGACGATCCAAGAGGTGGCTACGCCAGTCCAACGATATTTCCACACCCGCCGGGCGATCGCCTGCAGTTGCGCAATGAGTAAGTCCATCGAGTTAGGGTTCCAAAATTAGGACAGAAGCAGGGGCCCCGCGTCGAGGCCAAACTCGCACCGTTGACCCAGCCACCTGGACCGAGCCCTCCAGTGCGAGAACTCGCACTGCCGAGATCAGAACAAGCTCTGCGGGATGATCAGCACATCACCCGGACGCATTTCGACATTGGCGGAGACATCGCCGCGTTTGATCAGGTCCTTGAGGCGAACGGAATACTGTTTGCCAGCGCCGTCGGCGGACCGAAGAATGGTGGCTTCGTTGCCGGCTGCAAAGTCCGTCAGTCCACCGACCGCGATCATCACATCAAGCACCGTCATTTTTTGCTTGAAAGGCAAGGCCTGGGGACGGGCAGCCTCACCGATCACTCGGATCTGTTCGCTGTACGGGCCCACGAAGCTGGTCACGATCACCGTGACCACCGGATCACGCACATACTTGCCCAACTGCGCTTCAATTTCACGAGCAACCGCGACCGAGTTCTTGCCCTGAACCACCATTTCGTCGATCAAGGGCGCAGCAATCTTGCCGTCGGGACGGACAGGAACCACCATCGACAACTCGGGATTGCGCCAGACCATGATGTTGAGGGAGTCGCCTGCACCGATGATGTAACTGTAATCACCGCTGGTGGCACTCGCGGGCGCCGGCGGGAATTTGCCATCCACGCTGGCGCAGCCGGAGAACAGCAACGATGCCGCAACACCGAAAACAAGGCCAACACGGCGCAAGGTCGAAGCAAGAATCTTGTTCAAGGTATGTCCTCTCAAATTCATCGGCTGCGGCAAACACTGCCAGTGCTGCGACGGACGCCACGCTAAAAAGCAGCCTGAAAAACCTCCGGCATCATGCCACATGGCACCCTAGGCTCAGCCCCTGCAAATAAGCGTCCCCCACGCTTGAAATCGGCAGTGGTGCACAAAATCGCGCAGCTATTAGACCCACCTAGGACATACCCTAGGCGCATCGATCTCAAGAGCGAGGCCGCCCCATGCCCTTCAGCAGCGGCCGAATCAACAACAAAAGCAGGCGTTGTAATGGATGGGCATTCCCGAAGGGCCGCCAAGTGAAGCTCAGCTTTTGCTTGTAGGCATCGAACTGCATGACCCATGGCGCTGCCTTCAAAGCTCCGCGATTGAGCAAGACCTTCAAGACTGAAACACCCATCACCCCCGCACAAAGGTCACAAGACATCATGGTGGAGGGACCGCGCCTTTCGTGAAAATTCACAGCCTCCGGCGCCACCAAATAGCCTCGCTGCAACATCGCAGGCGAAAGGCCTGCAATGAATCGCGCATATTGCTCCTGCTGGCTACGCCCCTCGACTTTGAAGTAATCCTCAAAGCTCATGCCACCGGGTTTGAAATACAGAAAGGCAACCCCCATGCCCAACGGCGCGGCTGTCAAAGCAGGGATCCCTCGCTCATAACAGGCCCGAAACAACATGCGTCGCGCCTCGATAGCAAAAAAGTCGATGCCATCGACATAAACATCGACACCCGACAGAAACGCATCCAGATTCTCGGGCGTAACGCCTTCAGCAAAAGCCTCAACATGCGCCTCAGGATTGATCTCTCGCGCCATTTCGGCGAGAACCTCGGCTTTGGGTCGACCCAAAGTGGACATCTGTGCACCAACTTGCCGATTGAAGTTATGAACTTCAAATTGGTCGAAGTCAGCGATGTGAAATGCACCAACACCCAAGCGGGCCAGGGTCAACAAATGCGCCCCACCCACGCCGCCCAAGCCAGCAATTGCAACGCGAGCCTCTCGAACTCGTGCCTGCTCAGCCTCGGTCAACCAACCAATGTTTCGGGAAAACGCCCGCCCATAGTCAAACTCAGAATGCGCACTCATGAAAGTACCTTTTAGCAATGTGGCAGCGTGTTTCCATTTCGAACATGATGCCCTATGAAAACCCGACAATCCAGCCAGCATGCAGAGATGCGGCGTCAGCGCCGGACAAGGATTGCAACATGAACGAACTCGCAGTGATTCATCGAATTCTGGACCTGGCACGGTGGGCGCCCAGCGGAGACAACACGCAACCTTGGCGCTTCGAAATCGTCGGGCCTCACGATGTCGTTGTTCAGGGCTTCGACACCCGAGAACATTGCGTCTACGACCTGGATGGACACCCGAGTCAGATTGCACTGGGCGCGCTGATCGAAACTGCAGCCATTGCCGCCAGCGAATACGGATTGAGACTTGTGTCCACGCACAGAGCATCCTCACCCGAGGCTCGCCCAGTGTTTGACTGGCATTTCTCACCCAGCGACAACTCAACACGCAGCCCATTGATTGACTGCATTCAAAGCCGAAGCGTTCAACGGCGACCCTTGAGCACCACCCCACTGACCGCGAGCCAGAAGCAAACACTTGAATCGGCTTGCGGCGACGGCTTCGAAATCTTGTGGCTAGAAGGGCCCCAAGCCCGCTGGAACACCGCCTGGCTGATGTTCCATTCCGCAAAGATCCGCCTGACTTCCCCTGAGGCCTACGAGGTGCATCGCGACATCATCGACTGGCGCAAGCAGTTCAGCACGAGCAAAGTTCCTGAACAAGCGCTCGGCACAGATCCAATGACGACCCGCCTGATGGAGTTCGTCATGGGAAGCTGGGAGCGGGTGCGCTTTTTCAACCGATTTCTGGCTGGGACATGGGCACCAAGATTTCAGCTGGACCTTTTCCCAAGCCTGCGCTGCGGCGCGCACTACGTGCTGGTGGCAAAACAACAAGCTCGGACACTCGAAGACTTCGTGGACGCCGGCCGTGCGATGCAGAGGTTTTGGCTCACATCCACGCACTTGAATTTACAAATGCAGCCGGAAATCACTCCGCTTGTGTTTGCACGCTACGCACGCGAGAGCCGCAAGTTCTCCAGGGAAACGAAGGTGATTGACTTGGCCCAGGAGGTGAAAGCCCGGCTTGAAGCCCTGCTGGGCACGGACGCCTCAAATCGCGCCGTGTTCATGGGAAGGCTGGGCTCGGGCCCCGCTGCCACCTCGCGATCCCTGCGACACCCCCTTGAGGAGCTGATCACCACGAAGCCAACCATTACGCCGACGCAGCACGGATGAAGGAAGGGTGGCTATCGCTTCCGACAAAAAAGAGAACTCAAAACAAAAAAAGGGGCGCTAGAGCGCCCCTTTCATCTTGCTGCCAGCCAGCCTGATCAATGACCAAGCCAGCTTTGAAACAAGCTCAAGCTTGCTTGCGACGGCGAGCCGACAGGCCCAGGCCCAGCAGAGCGAAACCAGTCAGAGCCAACGAAGTCGGCTCAGGCACGCTGAAGAAGAAGGACTGGCTGGCATCAGCTTGGCCGATGAAAGCGGTGTTGTCGCCGACCGGCAGACCGTTGCCGCCCACGCCGAAGCCGCTACCTTGCCAAGAAGTCGGCTGAGTCCAAGTACCGTTGGTGCCGCCCAGGAAGCCCAGGGTCGACTGAACCGTGGTGCCGTTCAGGTTGGGCAAGATGTAGGCATTGTTGGTGTAGCTGGTCGTGCCATTCACCGAAGCGCTGGTCAGGCCGCTGCTCGGATTGGTAAAGCCCTGTGGGCCGGCCACGGTTTGACCACCGGTGAAAGAACCGCCCAAGATTTGATCGCCGTCACCAAAACCAGACTGGCTAACCAGGGCTGCGTCGGGGGTGTTGTCCAGGTAGATGCCCCAGGTACCGGTGATCGGAGTGATCGACACCAGCGAGCAGTTGTAGTTCAAGCACGTCACCTTCTCTTGGAAGTTTGCGCGCACGGTGATCTCGTAGCCAGCACCACCGGTGCCTTGCACCAGATTGGGCAGCACGAAGTTACCACCACCAGCCTGCAGAACAGCCACAGCGAAGGAGTTGTAGAACACGTCGATCACATCAGACGTGCCAGTGCAACCGCCGGTGAAGTTGGGGCCGAAAGCGCCGACAGCGCAGCCAGAGCCAATGTTCTGCGCGGTAATGTCGTAGCTCTTGATGAGCACGGACGAAGACGACGACCAGTCGAAGCCACCGAAGTTATTCAGGAGACCATCGGGGGTCTGGAAGGTAGCGGCGCTGGCGGAAGCCACTGCTGCCATCAAACCAAAGCCGGCGAGGACTTTCTTTGCTGCGTTCATGAGTGTTTCTCCAAAAGAGGTTTGGGACATTCCCTGCCCTATCGCAAGCACTTGGCGTGCCAACAATGAATTTCATTTAACAATCAACAACTTACAAACTTGACCGAGGACAGAACTCACAACAACCAGGGCATCCGTAAAAATTTCCGACACCCTCAAACCTGCCCCCCCCCCAAAAAAACTGCAAGCACCCCAATCAGGCACACACCAAGGAGGCAGCGCCTGAAGGATCACAAGCTCTTGGCGAGTTGCCGGTATTCATCTGACCTGGCGTACTCTGGCCGCTCGCGCCCCAACTTCTCGTACTCGGACTTGGCCTGATCCTTCTGCCCCGCCGCCAGCAGTCGCTTGACCAGATTGAGTCGGTAATTGGCAACCGATCCATCCAAATCAACGGCTTTGCGCTGCAGTTCGACCGCTTTGGCGAAGTCCCCCAGATCCGAATGGATCTCAGACAAGGTATCCAGCACACCCGCGCTGCGCGGCTGCAAGCGCTGAGCACGCTCCGCCAGCTCTTTCGCCTGCGGGCGTTTCGACTTGTTGTACAACCACGCCATGTTGTTGAGCGCCCCAACATTCTCCGGCTGCATCTTGAGCACCGCTCCGTACCAACGCTCTGCTTGAGCGAAGTCCTTTCGACTCAGCGCAACGTCTCCGAGGTAGAAGGTGAAGATGGCATCGTTCGGCAGGGCTTGAGAGCGCTGCTGAGCAAATGAATCGGCAGCAGAAACGTCCTTGGCCATGAGCAGGGACTTGTGAAGCTTGATCGCCACATCCGTGTGACGCCCATCCACCTGAAGTGCCTTCCGATACCAATCAACAGCTGCACCCCAGTCCTTCTTGAACGCAGCCACGTCACCGGCCAACGCCCAGCCCAGCGGCAATTTCGGATAGCTCTTTTGGATCTGCTGGCACAACTTGTAGGCATCATCTGCCTTGCCTGAACCTGCCAATACCGAGACCAGTGCCGACTGCACATCCCGGTTGTCCGGCTGCAATAGCATGGCCTTACGAAGCACCGAAATTGCAGCATCGAACTTGTTGTTGGCCACATGCATCTTGGCAAGCGACAACAATGGCTTGACCGACTTGGGCTGCATCAAGATCAGCTTGCTCAGCTGGTTCTCGGCTTGAATGAAATCACCTCGGCTTGCATATGCATCCGCCAGCAACTCCAAGCCCTCGGGGCGGTTGGGCAATTGCGTGATGGTGTCTTGCGCCAAAGCCAAGGCCTTGGTCGTGTCGCCACTGCGAAGGTAGAAGCGACTCAGTTGCACCCGCGGCGCAACCTCCGCGGGAAGATCCTTGAGCACCTCCGACAGAACCGCAATCAAGTCCGAGGCCTTGGCTCCCATCTGCTCACGAAGGCCCACCACAGCCATCCGAGTGCTGATGTTCTTCGGGTTCTCGGCACTCATGCGCTCAAAGCGCGCCAGCGCCAGATCCACGCGCTGATTGCGCACATCCAGATCCGCAAGGCTGTGGGCTGCCACGAAAGACTGCGAATCGAGCTTCATTGCAGCCTCAAAAGCCTCGCGCGCGCGCGCAACATCGCCACGCTGAAGTTCAATCTGCCCGCGCAGATTGGCGGCATCGGGGCTCTTGGGGTCCTTCTTCTCCAGATTGGACACAGCCTCCAAGGCACGCACATAGTCCTTCTTGCTGATCAAGGAACTGATCAAGGCAAGGTCTGCCGTGACAGCCTTCTCGCGTTCGGAGATAGCCCGAAGCTCTTGAATCCCGGACTCAACATCCCCCTTCTTCAAGCGCTCGACAGCCAAAAAGGTCCGCGCCCGCGAATCGTTCGGGTTGACCTGCACCACCTGCTTGAACAGTGTCTCAGCCCTCGCGAACTCCCCCAATTTGAGGCTGGCCTCAGCCCCCACCGCCAAGGCTTCGGCATCCACCGGCGAGCGCTCCAGCAAGGGCTGGATCAACACCCAGGCCTTGGCCGGATTGCCGATTCGAATCAAGACACGGGCCAGCAATGTGCGAACACCTGGCGCCGCCTCACCCAAGCTGGTGCTCATGGCTTTACCCAAATAGGTCTCAGCCTGGGTCATTGCACCCTTCTGGAAATACACAGCACCCGCCAAGTACAAGACCCGGCCGTTCGCAGCACCATATTTCAACAAGGGCTGGAGGCGCTCTTCCGCCAGCTTCAACTCACCCCGCTCAAAGGCGAGCAAGACTCCGAAGTACGCAGTATTGAGGTTGTTGGGGATCTTCGCATTCATCGACTCCCAAACAATCTGAGCCTCCTTGTAATCCTGCTGCCCAATCAACGCCGCCAATGCGCGACTTTGGGCTACATAGTTCACCGAATCGAGGTCAACAGCTTTTCGATAGGACGCAATTGCTGCCCGCACATCTCCCTTGGCCTCTTGGAATTCCCCCAACAAAAGCGCCACGTCACTGCGCTTCGGCTGCTCACGCGACAGCTCAATGACTTGCGCAAAGGCTTCGTCGACTCGCCCTTCAGCCGCGCGCAAACGAGCTTCGGTCAAACGCGCCCGAACATCTCTTGGCGACAGCTTGAGCGCAAGAGCGATCGTCTTTCGCGCGTCCGTCAAATGTCCGAGCGATGAATGCGCCACCGCCAAGGAGGTCAGCAAATCAGACTGCGACTCCGCCCCCTTCAGAACCGGATTGGCAAATTTCTCTACGATCTTGGCCATCTCGCCCTGGAGGATCAGCACCCTCGCTTCCAAGGGCTGAACTTCTTCGTCTGGATAACCCAGTTGCGAGGCTTTGCTCAACTCAATCAGAGCCCCCTCCTGATCGCCCATCTCAGACAAGGTCTTGGCCAGCAAGAAGCGAGCTTCAGACAAATTGCCGTTCTTCTGGATCGCCGTTTTCAACTGAATCAAAGCCGCCTTGCGGTCATTCTTTTCAAGATAACCTTTCGCCGACCCCACCAGCTTTTCAGGCGTTTCACTGGAGCAACCAGAGAGCACAGCAGCCAGCACCACGGACCCAATCACAGACTTTGCAAAGTTGTTGTTCACAAGCAATCTCTTTTTCTATCCAGGAAACACCCAAAGCTGCAATCGTGATGGCGCGGCATGCGTACGGCCAGCAACCACCCCCCGGGTCACGATCGCATCAAAGCGCGACACGCTACCACAGGCGTGAGGCGGACCTGTTGAGGCCAATCCACGCAGCCACAGCGAGTCGATTGAGCGCTGCATTTGAACCGCATCCAGTGCCATTGCCAGCCCCCATGACCAAAGGGTGAAAAGTGCCACGGGCACAGGCATAGCAGCAACCCGGACATGCAAGAAGGGCTGATCTAACCCTGCCAATTGCCCCTCCCGAGGCACCATTCATACACTCGGGCTCTGACGCCAGGCAAAAAAAAGCCCCTGCTGCGATGTGCAACAAGGGCCTTGATGAAGGAAGGTCAAAAACAACCGAATCCCTGATATTGGTGGAGCCGGGGGGAATTGAACCCCCGTCCGCAAGCCATCACCGGGCAGTTCTACATGCGTAGCCGTCTGATTTGAATCTCACGGTCAGTTCGCGCAGCGGCACGCTAACTTTCCCGCCAGTCACTGAATCTTGTTGCCTGCCGAGTGACCCGGCGGACAACCAGCCAATGTGAATGACTTCTCAGCTTTCAGCCTTGCGGCTTGAGCCCGGCCCATTGGCCAACCGTTGAGAAGCTCACGCGCAATTAAGCGGCGAGTGCGAACGTAGAGTCGTTTGCAGTTACTTTGTTTCCAGTGGTTTTACGAGCGGACTGGTGCTCGGCATGCCCTACTCCGGATCCGCACCCACGTCGAAACCTGGTCGGCCCCAGAACTGGTCATTTTAGGCCAAGCCCAGCACTTGCAAGAGCTCGATCGGCGAATTTAGAACAATATCTGCGTTCCAGGCTTCAACCGGCTCGCCCTGCCCCAGATATCCCCAGGCTGCGGCCACCGTACGCATGCCGGCCGCACGGCCCGCCACGATGTCCCGCTCATCATCGCCAACATAGATGCAAGACTCAGCGGCAATGCCGCCACGACGCGCTGCCTCCAGCAAAGGCGCAGGATGCGGCTTGGCATGCGGCGTGCTGTCCCCACCCACCACCGCCAGAGCACGCTGCTTCAGACCCAAGGCCTCGATCAAGGGCAGCGCGAAACGCTCCGCCTTGTTGGTCACCACACCCCAGGCCAGGCCAGCGGAGGACAGGCCGTCCAGCAGTTCTGCGACTCGATCAAACAAGACGGTTTCCTGGGTCAGGCGAGCCTGGTAGCGATCGAGAAATTCGACCCGCAAGGCCTCGTACCCCTCGTCTTGGGGTGCGACGGTCAGACCCACGCCCAACATGCCGCGAGCACCAGCGCCAACCATCGGGCGCAACATCGCCAGCGGCAGCGGCGACAACTGCCGAACCACCCGCATCTCGTTGAGCGCCCCCGCAAGATCGGGCGCACTGTCGACCAAGGTCCCATCGAGATCAAACAAGACCGCCTTCGCACCCAACCAAGGCAAGCCAGGCTTCATTTCCGCCATGCAGACACTGCTCATGAGGACTTGCGGCAGGCCAGCATGTAATTGACGCTGGTATCGGCACTCAAGCTGTAGCGCTGATTGATCGGGTTGTAGCCCAAGCCACGGCTGGCCTGCAGATCCAAGCCCGCATTGCGGCAGAACTGCGCCAATTCCGAGGGGCGCAAGAAGCGCGCGTATTCATGAGTGCCGGCAGGCAGCATCTTGAGCACGTACTCCGCACCCACAATCGCTTGCAAAAATGATTTGGCATTGCGGCTGAGGGTGGACAAAAAAACCCAGCCTCCTGGTTTGACCAGATCCGCGCAGGCCTGGACCACGGAAGCCGGGTCGGGCACGTGCTCCAGCATTTCCATGCAGGTCACCACATCAAAACTGGCCGGCCGCTCCAAGGCCAAGGCCTCCACCGCAATCTCGCGGTAGTCGACGCCCTCAGTTCCCGCCTCCATCGCATGCAACTGCGCCACTTTGAGCGCCTTGGTGGCGAGGTCGATACCGAGCGCCTTGGCACCGCGGCGCGCCATGGAATCGGTCAGGATGCCACCGCCGCAACCCACGTCCAACACCTGTTTGCCAGCCAGGGGGCAATAGGACGAGACCCAATCCAGGCGCAGCGGGTTGATCTGGTGGAGCGGCTTGAATTCACTTTCGGTGTCCCACCAATGGTGGGCGAGGTCACCAAACTTGGCGAGCTCTTGAGGGTCAGCATTGATCATGGCGCGGATGGTAGCAACAAAGATTCACCAGTTCGGCGAAAGGCTCAAGCCACGCCGGCATAAAAAAACCCCGCAGGAGCCGAAGCCGTGCGGGGTTGATTTGAGAGGGCGCGCAGCGCGCCCGACTCAGGACTTACTTGTTGCGGGTACCAACCACTTCGATTTCCACGCGGCGGTTCTTGGCGCGGCCTTCGGCGGTCTTGTTGTCGGCCACAGGCGACTTCTCGCCCTTGCCTTCGGTGTACACGCGGTTCTTTTCAGCGCCCTTGCTCACCAGATAGGCCTTGACGGCTTCAGCACGAGCCACCGACAGCTTCTGGTTGTAAGCATCCGAACCCACCGAGTCGGTATGGCCGACGGCAATGATGACTTCCAGGTTCACACCGTTGGTCTTGCTGTAAAGGTCGTCCAGCTTGGCCTTGGCTTCAGGCTTCAGCACAGCCTTGTCGAAGTCGAAGAAGGCATCAGCAGCGTAGGTCACCTTTTCGCTGACCGGCTTCGGCGGCACCACGACCGGCTTCGGTGCCGGGGGAGCAACCACAGGCTCAGCAGCCTTGGGAGCGGGTGCCTGCTCAGCCTTGGGGGCGGGCTTCAGTGCGCCGTCGCATTCCTTGGCGGCAGTGGCCGGGGTCCAGTTGGCATCGCGCCAGCAGTGTTCGTTGCTACCGTTCTTCCACACGGTGCCATCGGTGGCGCGCCAGTTGTCGACGGTCTGCGCCATTGCGCCAGACGCAGCAAAAGCGGCGACGGCGAAGAGCGATGCCACGCGGTTCAATTTCTTCATGAATTCTCCTCTCAAGGAATGCCGCAGTTGCACTGCGAGTGCCCAGTACTTGAACAAAAACCTCAAAGATACCCTGATACGGGTTTCTCCTAGGGACTCATCGATTGTGCCATAGGGCACCGATAGCGCCGTATTGTGGCGGCCTCCTATGCAGGGTCAGTGACGAATGTTGCAAAGGTGCTACAGCCGCAGGCCTTTAGAATCGGCGGCTTCTGTCCTCAACGATGCAGGCCCATCTCAACCATGGAGCCGCGCACAAGCGCATGACCCAGTTCGCCAAGGAAACATTGCCGATCAGCCTCGAAGAGGAGATGCGGCGTTCATATCTCGATTACGCGATGAGCGTGATCGTGGGGCGCGCCCTGCCCGATGCACGGGACGGCCTCAAGCCCGTGCACCGGCGCGTGCTGTTCGCCATGCACGAACTCAACAACGATTGGAACCGGCCTTACAAGAAGTCGGCCCGTATCGTTGGCGATGTGATCGGTAAATACCACCCGCACGGTGACACCGCGGTGTACGACACCATCGTCCGCTTGGCGCAGGACTTTTCCATGCGCCATATGCTGGTCGACGGCCAAGGCAATTTCGGCTCGGTGGACGGCGACAACGCCGCAGCCATGCGTTACACCGAAATCCGCCTGGACAAAATTGCCCACGAAATGCTGGCCGATATCGACAAGGAAACCGTCGATTTCGGACCCAACTATGACGGCTCGGAAAAAGAACCCCTGGTTCTGCCCAACCGCATCCCCAATTTGCTGGTCAATGGCTCGACCGGTATTGCCGTGGGCATGGCCACCAATATTCCGCCGCACAACCTCAACGAGGTGGTGGATGCCTGCCTGCACACGCTGAAAAACCCGGAAGCGACCATCGACGAGCTGATGGAGATCATTCCGGCGCCCGACTTCCCGACCGCCGGCATCATCTACGGTCTGTCCGGCGCTCGCGACGGCTACCGCACCGGCCGCGGCAAGGTGGTGATGCGCGCCAAGGTCCACTTCGAGGACATCGACCGCGGCAACCGCCAGGCCATCATCGTTGACGAGATCCCGTATCAAGTTAACAAGAAGACCCTGCTCGAGCGCATTGCCGAGCTGGTGCACGAAAAGAAGATCGAAGGCATCAGCCACATCCAGGACGAGAGCGACAAGTCCGGCATGCGCGTGGTGATCGAGCTCAAGCGCGGTGAAGTGCCCGAAGTGGTGCTGAACAATCTGTACAAGCAGACGCAGCTGCAAGACACCTTCGGCATGAATATGGTGGCGCTGATCGACGGTCAGCCCAAGCTGTGCAATCTGAAGGACCTGATCACGGTCTTCCTGGAGCACCGCCGCGAAGTCGTCACCCGCCGCACCATCTTCAGCCTGCGCAAGGCGCGTGAGCGCGGCCATGTGCTGGAAGGCCTGGCCGTGGCTCTGGCCAATATCGATGAGTTCATCGAGACCATCAAGACCTCGCCGACGCCGCCGGTCGCCAAGGCGGCGCTGATGGCCAAGAGCTGGGATTCCTCGCTGGTGCGCGAGATGCTGTCGCGTGCCGAGGGCGACACGCCCGGCGGCCGCAACGCCTTCCGCCCCGAGGGCCTGCCGACCATGTATGGCATGCAGGATGACGGCCTGTACCGCCTCTCGGACGACCAAGCCAGCGAAATTCTGCAGATGCGTCTGCAGCGCCTGACCGGCCTCGAGCAGGACAAGATCGTCGGCGAATACAAGGATGTGATGGCCCAGATCGCCGATCTGCTGGACATCCTGGCCAAGCCCGCCCGCGTCACCGCCATCATCAGCGAAGAGCTGGTGCAGGTCCGCCAGGAGTTCGGCCAGACCAAGGTCGGAGCACGTCGCAGCACCATCGAGCACAACGCCCAGGAACTGGGCACGGAAGACCTGATCACGCCCACCGACATGGTGGTGACGCTCTCGCACACCGGCTACATCAAGAGCCAGGCCCTGAGCGAATACCGCGCGCAAAAGCGCGGCGGTCGCGGCAAGCAGGCCACGCAGACCAAGGATGACGACTGGATCGACCAGCTCTTCATCGCCAACACCCATGACTGGATCCTGTGCTTCAGCAACCGCGGCCGCGTCTACTGGCTCAAGGTCTGGGAAGTGCCGCAGGGCTCGCGCGCCTCGCGCGGCAAGCCCATCGTCAACATGTTCCCGCTGCAGCAGGACGAAAAGATCACCGTGGTGCTGCCGCTGACCGGTGAGTTCCGCGTCTTCCCCGAAGATCACTTCATCTTCATGGCCACGGCCATGGGGACGGTCAAGAAGACTTCGTTGAAGGACTTCAGCAACCCGCGCAAGGCCGGCATCATCGCCGTGGACCTGGACGAAGGCGACCACCTGATCGGCGCCGCGCTGACCGACGGCAAGCACGATGTGATGCTGTTCAGCGATGGCGGCAAGGCCGTGCGCTTTGACGAAGACGATGTGCGCCCGATGGGCCGCACCGCCCGCGGCGTGCGCGGCATGATGCTGGAGCCCGAGCAGCGCCTGATCGCCATGCTGGTGGCCGAAGACGAAAACCAGAGCGTGCTGACCGCCACCGAAAACGGCTACGGCAAGCGCACCGCCATCGTCGAGTACACCCGCCACGGCCGCGGCACCAAGGGCATGATCGCCATCCAGCAAAGCGAGCGCAATGGCCGCGTGGTGGCCGCCACCCTGGTGCGCCCCGACGATGAAATCATGCTGATCACCGACCGCGGCGTGCTGGTGCGCACCCGGGTGTCGGAGATCCGTGAACTGGGCCGCGCCACGCAAGGCGTGACCCTGATTGCCCTGGACGACGGCAGCAAGCTCTCCGGCTTGCAGCGCATCGTGGAAAACGATGCGGTTGACAACAGCAACGCCGAAGCCAGCTCCACCCCCGAAGACGGCGACTCCACCGGCGCCGACGACGCCGCCGCCAGCGACGACTCCACCAAGGAATAAGCTTGAACTCCAAGTCCATCAAGGCCATGAAGGCCATCCAGGCCGTGGCTGCTGCAGCCACCCTGCTCGTCGGTGCCAGCCTGAGCCACGCTCAAAGCGCACCGGCGGCTGCCTCGTCGCCCGCCAAGAAAGAGCTGATCGCCAAATTGCTGCAAGTGCAGCAACCCGGCATCGAGAACCTGTCCCGCGCGGTGCTGCAAGGCCCGCTGGGCAATCTGATGCAAGGCGCCGGTGCCGCCCTGCAGCAACTGCCGCCCGAAAAACGCGAAGCGACCGCCAAGTCGATCGAAGCCGAAGTCAAGAAGTTTGCCGAGGAGAACGGCCCGATGCTGCGTGACCGCGCCATCAAGCTGGCCCCCAGCACCATCGGCACCATGCTGGACGAACGCTTCACGGAAGACGAACTCAAGCAACTGCTGGCCTGGCTGGAGTCCCCCGTGAACAAGAAGTTCAGCCAGATGGGCGGCGAAATGCAAAAAGCGCTGACCGAAAAGCTGATGGCCGATACCGGCAACACGCTGGACACCCGCTACAAAGCCTTGCAGCAAAGCGTGGCCAAGCAGTTGGGTATTCCGGCCCGACCCGCTTCGGCACCGACCGCGCCAGCACCGAAGAAGTAATCAAGCTGGCTGGCAAGGCCGCCAAGGTCCGACGCAATAGGCGCATCAGCGCGCCCGACGCCGGCCTTGGCAACAGGCCAACTGGCCCCGCCGCGCCAGCTCCGCCACCCGATTTCGCTGTTGTTGACCCGACCAGGCCTGATCCGATGAGCTCCCGCCCGTTCAATTTTTCCGCCGGCCCGGCCGCCCTGCCCGAAGCCGTGCTGCAGCAAGTGGCCGGCGAGATGCTGGACTGGCACGGCTCCGGCATGAGCGTGATGGAGATGAGTCATCGCGGCCGCGAGTTCACCGAGATCGCCGAGACCGCGGAGCGCGATCTGCGCGAGCTGCTGCAAGTCCCCAGCCACTTCCGCATCCTGTTCATGCAAGGCGGCGGCCTGGCCGAGAACGCCATCGTGCCCATGAATCTGGCCGGTCGCCAGGGCCTGGGCAAGGTGGACGCGGTGGTCAGCGGCTCCTGGTCCAAGAAAAGCGCCCAGGAAGCGCGGCGTTATGCCGATGTGCAGATTGCTGCCGACAGCGGCCCGGGCGGCTACCGCAGCCTGCCCTCACCCAGCAGCTGGCAGTTGCGCCGCGATGCGGCCTATGTGCACATCTGCTCCAACGAAACGATTGACGGGCTGGAGTTCCACGAGCTCCCCGATCTGCTTGCGCTCGGCAGCGAGGCGTCGCTGGTGGTCGATTGCTCCTCCCATGTGCTCTCGCGGGCCATCGACTGGTCACGCGTCGGTCTGGCCTTTGCCGGCGCGCAGAAGAACATCGGCCCGGCCGGCCTGACCCTGGTGTTTGTGCGCGAAGACCTGCTGGGCCATGCCATGGCCATCTGCCCCTCGGCCTTCGATTACAAGACCGTGGCCGAGGCGAACTCCATGTACAACACGCCGCCGACCTTTGGCATCTACGTGGCCGGCCTGGTGTTCCAGTGGCTCAAGGCCTTCCGCCACGGCGAGCAGAGCGGCGTGGCTGCCATCGAACAGCGCAATATCGAGAAGGCCGCCCTGCTCTACGCAGCGCTCGATGCCTCCTCGGTGTTTGAAAACCGCGTGGCGGCCGAATGCCGCTCGCGCATGAATGTCCCGTTTTACCTGCGCGGCGCGTACGACACGCCGCAGCTGAACGAATCCTTCCTGAACGGTGCGAAGGCGCGAAACCTGCTGCAACTCAAAGGCCACAAGTCGGTGGGCGGCATGCGGGCATCGATTTACAACGCCATGCCCCTGGAGGGCGTGCAAGCCCTGGTGGCTTACCTGAAGGATTTCGAGGCTCAATATGGCTGATACGGACGGCAGCACCCCGCTGCCCGAACTGGGCACCCTGCGTCAGCAGATCGACGCGCTGGACCAGCAACTGCTGGACCTGCTGAACCGCCGCGCCCGCGTGGCCGAACAGGTGGGCGAGGTCAAGCGCCGCGAAGGCTCGCCCTTCTTCCGCCCCGACCGTGTGGCGCAGGTGATCGAGAAGATCCGCCAGGCCAACCGGGGCCCGCTGAAAGACGAGCACGTCAGCGCCATCTGGCGCGAGATCATGTCGGCCTGCTTGGCCCTGGAATCACCGCAGCGCGTGGCCGTGCTGGGGCCGTTTGGCACCTTCTGCGAACAAGCTGCCATCGAGTACTTCGGCGGCGCGGCCGACCTGATCTACTGCAACAGCTTCGACGAAGTCTTCCATGCCACCGCCTCGGGCAGCGCCCAGTACGGCGTGGTCGGCGTGGAGAACATGACCGAGGGCGTGGTCACCCGCTCGTTGGACCTGTTCCTGCACACCCCCACCCATGTGGTCGGCGAGGTCAGCCTGCTGATCCGCCACAACCTGCTGCGCAAGGACAACAGCCTGCAGGGCATCGAGGCCGTGCTGGCCCATCCGCAAGCCCTGGCCCAATGCCAGAACTGGCTGAACAAGCACCTGCCGAACGCCGAGCGCCGCGCCGTCTCCAGCAATGCCGAAGGCGCCCGCCTCGCGGCCGCCAACCCGGCCTATGCCGCCATCGCCAGCGAGCGCGCCTCCGCCCTGTTTGGCCTGCACATCGTGGCCCATGCGGTGCAGGATGAGGCCTACAACCGCACCCGCTTTGCCGTCATCACCCTGCCGCAGACCATGGCCACGCCGCCGGCCACCGGCCGCGACTGCACCAGCCTGATCGTCTCGGTGCCCAACCGCCCTGGCGCCATGCACGACCTGCTGGTGCCGCTGAAGACCCACGGCGTGTCGATGACACGCCTGGAATCGCGCCCGGCCCGCACCGGCCAGTGGGACTATTACTTCTACATCGACCTGGACGGCCACCCGTCCGAGCCCCATGTGGCCGCGGCGCTGACCGAGCTGCGCGAGTCCTGCGCCTTCTTCAAGGTCATCGGCGCCTACCCCTTGAAAGCCTGAGGGAGCCAGCACCCATGTTCAACCAACTCGGCGTGATCGGCTGCGGCCTGATGGGCGGCTCGTTTGCCCTGGCCATGAAAAAAGCCGGCCTGGTCAAGCATGTGGTGGGCTACAGCAAATCGCCCTCCACAACCGAGATGGCCAAGCGACTGGGCGTGATCGACCAGGTGGCCGAGTCGGCCCTGCTGGCCGTTTCGGGTGCCGACATCGTGCTGCTGGCCGTGCCGGTCTCGGCCACCGAAACCACCCTCAAAGCCATCCGCCATCTGATCAGCCCCAAGGTCTTGCTGATGGACGTGGGCTCGACCAAATGCGATGTGGTCAGCGCCGCGCAGCAAGCCCTGGGCAAGCACATCGATTCCTTCGTGCCGGCGCACCCGATCACCGGCAAGGAATCGGGCGGGGTGCAGAACGCCGACGCCAATCTGTACCAGGACTGCCAGGTCATCCTGACGCCGCTGCCACAGACCCGGCCGGCCCTGGTGCAAAAAGCCACCGATGTCTGGTCGGCCCTGGGTGCGCAGGTGCTCAAGATGACGCCGCAGAACCACGACGCGGCCTTCGCCGCCGTCAGCCATCTGCCGCATCTGCTGGCATTCGCCTTTTTCCAGTCGGTGGCGGCCCAACCGGCCGGCCGCGACTACCTCAGCCTGGCTGGCCCAGGTTTCCGCGATTTCACCCGCATCGCCGCCAGCGAACCCACGGTCTGGCGCGACATCCTCATGGCCAACAAGGCCGAGGTGCTGGTGCAGTCGCAGCGCTTCCGTCAGGCGCTCGACGCGCTGGAAGCGCTGCTCAAGAATGACGACGCCGCCGCGCTGGAAGCCCGCATCCGCCTGATTTCGGATGCCCGCAGCCAGTGGCAGTTGGCCGCGCCGCGCGCGCCCAAGTGAACGCATTCGCCGGCCCGCCCTGCGGCCGGCTCCTTTGTCTTTTCGTCCGCCATGTACAAGATTCCTTTCCTCGACCTGCCGCCGCTGCGAAGCGCCGCCGGCACCGTGCGCCTGCCGGGTTCCAAGAGCATCTCCAACCGCGTGCTGCTGCTGGCCGGCCTGTCCGAGGGCACGACCGAAGTCCACGACCTGCTGGACAGTGACGACACCGCCGTCATGCTGGATTCGCTCAAGGCCCTGGGCTGCCGCCTGGAAACCTCGGACCACGGTGTGCTGCAGGTCACCGGCATCGGCGGTCATCTCAAGGTCGACGCCGCCCAGCTCTTCCTCGGCAATGCCGGCACGGCCATGCGGCCGCTGACGGCCGCCCTGGCCCTGCTGGCCGCAACCCAAGGCGGCAGCTTCGAGCTGAGCGGCGTGGCGCGCATGCATGAGCGCCCGATTGGCGACCTGGTCGATGCCCTGCGCGCGCGCGGCTGCCAGATCGCGTGCCTGGGCCAGGAAGGCTATCCGCCGCTGCGCCTGAGCGGGCCTTCGGACCTGGACTTCAGCGCCCCGGTGCAGGTGCGCGGTGATGTGTCCAGCCAGTTCCTGACCGCCCTGCTGCTGGCCCTACCCCTGGTGGCGCAGCAGCAGCCCATCGTCATCGAAGTTCTGGGAGAGCTGATCTCCAAACCCTACATCCACATCACGCTGGAACTGCTCAAGCGCTTCGGCATCGCCGTCGAGCGCGAGGGCTGGCAGCGCTTCACGATTCCCGCCGGCAGCCGTTACCGCTCGCCCGGCGCGGTTCACGTCGAGGGCGATGCGTCCTCGGCCTCCTACTTTGTGGCGCTCGGCGCTTTGGCCGCCACCGAAGCGCCACTGCGCATCGAAGGCGTGGGCAGTGCCTCGCTGCAAGGCGATGTGCGCTTTGTCGAGGCGGCGCAAGCCATGGGCGCGCGCGTGGAAGCTGGCCCCAACTGGCTGGAAGTGCGCCGGGGCAGCTGGCCACTGCGCGGCATCGAGCTCGATTGCAACCACATCCCCGACGCGGCCATGACCCTGGCGGTGATGGCGCTGTACGCCGACTCGCCGACCACCCTGCGCAATATCGCCAGCTGGCGGGTCAAGGAAACCGACCGCATCGCCGCCATGGCCACCGAGCTGCGCAAGCTGGGCGCCACGGTGGAAGAAGGCCCGGACTGGCTGCGCGTGCAGCCGCTGCAGAGCTGGCAGGCCGCCGCCATCCACACTTACGACGACCACCGCGTGGCCATGTGCTTCTCGCTGGCCGCCTTCAACGGCCTGGTGGCCGGCAAGACCACGCCCTCGGTGCCGGTGCGCATTCTGGAGCCGCATTGCGTGGCCAAAACTTTTCCGGACTATTTCGAAACCCTGTTCAGCGTCGCCAAGGCGCGCAGCAAGGACATCCCGGTCATCTGCATCGACGGCCCCACCGCCTCGGGCAAGGGCACGCTGGCCGACGAGGTGGCGCAGGCTCTGGGCTATGTGGTGCTGGACTCGGGCATGCTCTACCGCGCCAGCGGCCTGGCCGCCCAGCGGGCCGGCGCCGATCTGGACGACGGCCAGGCTGTAGCCGCCATCGCCGCACGCCTGGACCTGCACTTCAGCCGTGGGCGCGTGCTGCTGGGCGACGACGACATCACCGACGCCCTGCGCCTGGAAACCACCGGTCTGCTCGCCTCCAAGGTGGCGGCGCACTCCGAGGTGCGCCACGCCCTGCATCAGCTGCAGCTTGACTACCGGCGCCTGCCCGGCCTGGTGGCCGATGGCCGCGACATGGGCACGGCCATCTTCCCCGACGCACCGCTCAAGGTTTTCCTGACCGCCAGCGCCGCCACACGGGCCGAGCGGCGCTACAAGCAATTGATTTCCAAGGGGATTTCGGCTAGCATCGCGGGCTTGCGTCAAGATTTGGAGGCGCGTGACTTGCAGGACAAATCCCGCAAGGCCTCGCCTTTAGCCCCTGCCGCAGATGCGCGCGAGCTCGACAACTCGGCCCTGTCCATTGAGGAATCAAAGGATCTGGTGCTGGATTGGTGGGCCCAAGCGGGGTCGTTTGCAGACCAGCGTTGATCCGCAAACGACTCATGTCCACGCCGGACCGGTCTTCCCTTCCGAACGTCAGTTCATCAAGACCGGTCTTGTCTACAACCTAACCCGCGAAGCCGTAAGGCCCAGCACCCATCGTCCGCCGGTCAAACGCCTTGATCCGCTGGCACAGGAAACACCATGTCCCAAACCCAAACCGCATCTTTCGGCGAATCGTTCGCCTCCATGTTCGAGGAATCGCTGCAGCGCTCTGACCTGCGCGCCGGCGAAGTCATCTCTGCCGAAGTGGTGCGTGTGGAACACAGCTTTGTGGTTGTGAACGCAGGCCTCAAGTCCGAAGCCTACGTGCCCATCGAAGAATTCAAGAACGACCAGGGCGAGCTGGAAGTTCAAATCGGCGACTTCGTCTCGGTGGCGATCGACGCCATCGAAAACGGCTACGGCGACACCATCCTGTCGCGCGACAAGGCCAAGCGTCTGGCCTCGTGGCTGTCGCTGGAAACCGCACTGGAGTCGGGCGACTTCGTGACCGGTACCGTGTCGGGCAAGGTCAAGGGCGGCCTGACCGTGCTGGTCAACGGCATCCGCGCCTTCCTGCCGGGCTCCCTGCTGGACACCCGTCCGGTCAAGGACATGAGCCCGTACGAAGGCAAGACCATGGAGTTCAAGGTCATCAAGCTGGACCGCAAGCGCAACAACGTCGTGCTGTCGCGCCGTGCTGTGGTCGAAGCTTCGATGGGCGAAGAGCGCGCCAAGCTGCTGGAAACGCTGGCCGAAGGCGCCATCGTTCAGGGCGTGGTCAAGAACATCACCGAATACGGTGCCTTCGTGGACCTGGGCGGTATCGACGGCCTGCTGCACATCACCGACATGGCATGGCGCCGTGTCCGTCACCCGAGCGAAGTGGTCACCGTCGGTCAGGAACTGACCGCCAAGATCCTGAAGTTCGATGCCGAGAAGAACCGCGTTTCGCTGGGTCTGAAGCAGCTGGGCGACGATCCGTGGTTCGGCGTGGCCCGCCGCTACCCGACCAGCACCCGCCTGTTCGGCAAGATCACCAACATCGCTGACTACGGCGCGTTCGTGGAAATCGAGCCGGGCATCGAAGGTCTGGTGCACGTGTCCGAAATGGACTGGACCAACAAGAACATTGCGCCTTCGAAGCTGGTCACCCTGGGTGACGAAGTCGAAGTCATGGTCCTGGAAATCGACGAAGACAAGCGTCGCATCTCCCTGGGCATGAAGCAATGCAAGGCCAATCCTTGGGAAGATTTCGCTGAAACCGTCAAGCGCGGCGACCGCGTCAAGGGTCCGGTCAAGTCGATCACCGACTTCGGCGTGTTCGTGGGCCTGGCCCAAGGCATCGACGGTCTGGTGCACCTGTCCGACCTGTCGTGGAACGAAACCGGCGAAGCTGCTGTGCGCAACTTCAAGAAGGGCCAGGAAGTCGAAGCCCTGGTGCTGGCCGTGGACGTCGAGCGTGAACGCATCTCCCTGGGCATCAAGCAGCTGGACAGCGACCCGTTCACGACCTACACCACGGTCAATGACCGCGGCCAGATCGTGACCGGCAAGGTCAAGACTGTGGACGCCCGTGGCGCCGAGATCGAGCTGGCTGACGAAGTGCTGGGCTACCTGCGCGCTTCCGAAATCAGCCGCGATCGCGTCGAAGACGCCCGCAATGTTCTGAAGGAAGGCGACGAAGTCTCCGCCCTGATCATCAATGTGGATCGCAAGACCCGCAACATCCAGCTGTCGGTCAAGGCCAAGGACAACGCCGACAACCAAGAAGCCATGCAGCGCCTGTCGGCCTCGGCCGAGCGTGAAAACGCTGGCACGACCAGCCTGGGCGCCCTGCTCCGCGCCAAGCTGGACAACCAGGGCTGAGCTCGCACGCAAACTCCGGAAGGAGTTTGTGGCTAGCGAAGGCCGAAACGCGATACACGCGTTTGGGCTGAGACCGGACATGAGTCCCGGAAGGGACTCATGCCTGTCGAAGGCCAATTCGCAATACCAGCGAAATGGCTGAGCTCGCACACAAACTCCGGAAGGAGTCTGTGGCTAGCGAAGGCCAAGTCGCGATACCAACGACTTGGCTGAGACCGCAAAGCCTCTACATCCAAAAGGCCCGCCCTCCGCAAGGAGCGCGGGCCTTTTTTATGAGAACCCCTGAGCCCACTGGACCCCGCATCCCATGACCCGATCCGACCTCGTTGCCCTGCTGGCCGACCGCTTTGGCCAGCTGACCCAGCGCGACACCGAGTTCGCCGTCAAGACCATTCTGGACGCCATGTCCGACGCCCTGGCGCGCGGCCACCGCATCGAGATTCGCGGCTTCGGCAGCTTCCAGGTCAACCGCCGTCCGCCCCGCATGGGCCGCAACCCACGCAGCGGTGAGCAGGTGCTGATCCCCGAGAAGCTGGTGCCGCATTTCAAGCCCGGCAAGGCCTTGCGCGAGGCGGTGGACGCCAACAGCTCGGCAGCCGCCGACTACGCCGCAGCCGCCAAGGTCTGAGTACCCCATGGACCTGCGGCGGGCGCCCTCTCGCGCCGCCACAGTGTCTCGCGCCAGCAGCGTGGCAGCCCGCGGCCACGCACTAGAATCATTGCTCCATGCGAATCCTTGTCTGGCTCCTGCGGGCCTTCCTCTTCTTCACGCTTTTCGCCTTCGCGCTGAACAACAGCCAGGAGAGCGTCGTGCGCTGGTTCTTCGGCCACGAATGGCGTGCCCCTCTGGTCATCATCGTGCTGCTGGCTTTTGGCCTCGGCTGCGCCGTGGGTGTGTTGGCCATGGTGCCGGCCTGGTGGAAGCACCGCCGCCTGGCCAAGCGCATCGCCCCGAACCCCGATGGCAGCACCCCGCCGGCCAGCGCTGCCCCCAACGACCCTTTGAACGGCCCCGCCCTGCACGATGGAATTTGACTTTCGCTGGCTTCTTTGGGTCCTGCCGATCGCCTTCGCGCTGGGTTGGCTGGCCTCCAAACTGGACACCCGCCAGTGGAAACGTGAGCAGCGCGATGCGCCCAAGGCCTATTTCAAAGGCCTGAATCTGCTGCTGAACGAGCAGCAGGACAAAGCCATCGACGCCTTCATCGAGGCCGTCCAGAACGACCCCGACACCACCGAGCTGCATTTCGCCCTGGGCAATCTGTTCCGTCGCCGCGGCGAGTACGAGCGCGCGGTGCGCGTGCACCAGCACCTCTTGCAACGCGGCGACCTGCCGCGGGCCGAGCGCGAACGCGCGCAGTCGGCCCTGGCGCAGGATTTCTTCAAAGCCGGCTTGTTCGACCGCGCCGAGGCGGCCTACCTCGCCCTGCGCGGCACGCCCTACGAAAACGAGGCGCAGCTGGCCCTGCTCTCGCTGTTCGAGCGTTCGCGCGACTGGCGCCGCGCCGTCGAGGTGGCGCGTGAGCTGGAGCGCAGCGGCACCGCCTCCTTCTCCGCTCGGATTGCCCACTACCTCTGCGAACTGGCCCTGGCCGCGCAGGCCCAGCAAGACCTTCTTGAAGCCGGCCGCCTGCTCGATGAAGCACGCCAGCAATCCCCGCAGTCGGCACGCGCCCATGTGCTGCGCGGCCAGATGCTGGCCCGCGCCGGCCAGCACGAAGCCGCCATGGCCGCCTACGCCGAGCTGCTGACGCTCAACCCCGAGGCCTTCAATCTCGTGGCACGGGACTACGCCGATGCGGCCCTGGCCCAGGGCCAGCCGGACACGCGCTCACGCGCGCTGGCGGCGCTGAGCGCCCAGTACCAGCGGGCGCCCGGCATGCATCTGCTGGCGGCCATCGCCAAGCTGGACCCTGATGGCCCGGCCCAGCGCCAGCGCCTGCAAGAGCATCTGCGCGAGCAAGGCAATCTCTCGGCCGCGCGCGGCCTGCTGCAACAATCCCACAGCCAGCTCAGCGAAGACGAAGCCCAGCTCGTCAACACCGCGCTGGAGCGCGCCGCGCGCCCCTTGCAGCGCTACCGCTGTGCCGCCTGCGGCTTTGAAGCCCAGCACTACTTCTGGCAATGCCCGGGCTGCCTCAATTGGGACACCTACCCGCCGCGCCACGTCGAAGAGTTATGACCCACCCCCTACCGGCTTCGCCGGCCCCCTCAAGGGGGCGCACCCGACGGCCCGGCCAAGCCGGTTCCGTGGGTGCCGCTCGGGAATACAGAAGAGTTGCAAAGTCGCTCCAATGAGAATCGTCATCTGCATGAAATGGGGCACCAAGTACGGCCCCGAATACGTCAACCGGCTCTACGCCATGGTGCGGCGCCACCTCAAGGGCGAGTTCAAATTCGTCTGCCTGACGGACCGCAGCGAAGGCATTCGCGCCGAGGTGCAATGCCTGCCCATCCCCGAGCTGACGCTGCCCAATGGCGAGCCCGAGCGCGGCTGGAAGAAGCTGACCACCTTCGAGGCTGACCTGCATGGGCTCAAGGGCACGGCCCTGTTCCTCGACCTCGATGTGGTGATCGTCGATGACATCACGCCCTTCTTCGAGGTGCCGGGCGAGTTCCTGATCATCCACGACTGGAAGCGCCCCTGGCGCATCACCGGCAACTCCTCGGTCTACCGCTTCGAGCTGGGCGCGCATGCCGATGTGCTGCAGCAGTTCCGCGAGAACCAGGCTCAAGCCAAGGCCGATTTCCGCAACGAACAAGCCTTCTTGACTGCCGTTCTGCACAAGCAGGGCAAGGTCCGCTACTGGGATGCCAGCTGGTGCGCCAGCTACAAATACCACTGCATACCCTTCTGGCCGAGCAGCTACTGGCGCGAGCCCTTCATCCCGCACGGCGCGCGCATCCTGATCTTCCACGGCGTGATGAACCCGCCGGACGCCCTGGAAGGCCGCACCAATGGCAACTGGCGCCACGCCAAGCCAGCGCCCTGGATCGCCCAGCATTGGCGGGAATGAGCAGCCTGGAATGGATGGGCCTGGCCGTTGGCCTGAGCCTGCTGCTGGCTCTGGGCCTGGCGCTGCGCGAACTGCTGCGCGTGCTGCGCGCCCAGGCACCGCTGCAGGTGCGGCAGCAACTGATTGGCGCGGACGCACAGCCCTCGCGAGCGCGCATCCCCAAGATCATCTGGACCTACTGGAACGAGGACCAGCCTCCGTTCTTGATCCAGCAGTGCCTGGCCAACTGGCAACGCCTGGCGCCCGACCATGAGTTGCGCCTGCTGCAGCGATCCACGCTGGAGCGCTGGTTTCCGGCCTCGGCTCTGGGCGCCTGCTTTGACGCCCTGCCCGCCTACCGCCAGGCAGACTGGCTACGCATCCAGTTGCTGGCCCGCCATGGCGGCATCTGGATGGATGCCTCCACACTGCTGAGCCAGAACCTGGATTGGGTGCACCAAGCTCAACAAGCGCAGCAATCCGAGTTCGTCGGTTTCTACATCGATCGATACAGCAACCGCCCCGAGCTGCCCTTGATCGAAAACTGGTTCCTGGCGGCCGTGCCCGGCAGCGGCTTTGCCAAGGCCTGGGCACAAGCCCTGGACCATGCCTTGCAGATTGGGGCCGAATCCTTGCTGCAATCGCTGCAAGACCAGGGACGCTTCGAACGTGTGGTGCAAGACCTGACCCCTGACTTTCAGCGCTATTTGCTGATGCACGTGGCCGTGGCGGACTTGCTGGACCGTGAGCCGCAGCGCTTCCGCCTCGCCCTGCTGCGCGCCGAGGATTCGGCCTACGCCCTGCATGCAGCCCTGGGTTGGCGCAAGCGTCATCTCTACACCCGCCTGGCCCTGACCCCCTGCCCCGCCCGACTACCTGCCTTGATCAAGCTTCGCGGCCCTGACCGCCGGGTTCTCGAACAAGGCTTGGCGCGACGACCTGTCCTGCCCTCCAGCGCCCTGGCGCAGCTGATGCCAGCGAGCCCACCATGAACCCGGCTCAATCCACACCCAGTTCCAGCTCGAATCCCTGGCTCAGCATCCTGATCCCGGTCTACAACGTCGAGGCCTACCTCGGCGAGTGCCTGAACTCGGTGCTCTCGCAAGAACTGAACGGGGTTGAAATCCTGCTGCTCGATGACGCCTCCAGCGACGGCTCGGCGCGCTTGATGGGCGAGCTGGCGGCGCAAGCGCCTCATCCGCTGCGCCTGCTCCGCCATGAGCGCAACCGCGGCCTCAGCGCCGCACGCAACAGCTTGCTCGAAGCCAGCCAGGGAGACTACCTTTGGTTCCTCGATTCCGACGACCTGCTGATGCCCGGGGCGCTCGCGGCATTGGCCGGCCAGATTCGCGAACTGCAAAGCCCGGATCTGGTTCTGGTCGATTTCCGGGTGCTGCGCGAACGGGAACGGCTCAAGCACCGCTTGCGCGGTGAATTGCACCGCCGGACTTTCGCAGGCCCTCCCGCCCAGCGACTGCAAGACCGTGGCGCCTTGCTCGAAGGGGTATTCCGCCAAGGTTTGCTGCACAGCTGGAGCAAGATCGCGAAGCGCGAGATCTGGGGCAGCGATCTCCGTTTCCCCGAAGGCCGCTACTTTGAAGACATGTACACCACGCCTGAGCTGCTGCTGCGCTGCCGCAGCTACAGCCACCTGCCACGGGTGTGCGTCGCCTATCGACAACGCGAAGGCAGCATCCTGGCCAGCATGAACACCCGCAAGGTGCAGGACATGATGGGCGCCCTGGTCGGCCTGCCCCAACGCTTGCGTGCTGCAGGCGTGCACCACGAAGGCGGCGAACAGGCCCTGGCACAGTACGCCGCACGAACCTTTGTCACGGCCTGCCGTTTTGCACAGCGCAGCCGTGAGCTCAGCGACGAGGCGCGCTCACAGCTGTTGCGTGACTATCGGGCCGATTTCGAGCGCAGTTCGCCGCTGGCGCCGCAGCAGCTGCTGCGCGCCTGCTGGCGGCGCGGCTGGTTCTGGCGAGGCCTGCGGCTGGCCCACTGGTTGCGGCAGGCCGGCGCCCGCTTCACCGGCTGAGCGACGCCGCCAAGCTGCGAAACAGCGCGGCATAGCGTTGCCGCATCAAATCCAGGCCATGCTCCTGCAAGGCCCGCTCTCGTGCGGCCCGACCGAGGCGGGCGCCGAAGTCCTCGTCTTCCAGCACCTTTTGCAAGGCATCGGCCAGAGCCTGGGCATCGTTCTCAGGCACCAAGAGTCCCGTGTGCCCTGACTGCAAAACCTCGCTGACACCGGCCACATCAGAGGCGACGCAGGCGCAGCCTGCAGCCATGCCCTCCACCAGAGCCAGTGGCATGCCTTCGTAATGCGTGGCAAGCACACAGATGCGCTGGCTCATCAGCAGTTCCGGCATGCCCGCGTGATGCCCGAGAAATTGCACCTGATCACGCAAACCCAGGCGCGCTGCCTCGGCCTCGGCACGGCGTCGATAGCCGGGCTTGCCGCTGCCGGCCAGCAGCAGCGAGGGACGCAAGCCACGCGCCTTCAAGAGCGCCAGAGCCCGCAAGAGCGTCAGGTGATCTTTCTGACGCGCGAAGCGCGCCGACATGACAATGCCCGGCTGCCGCTGTGCCCAATCGCGTTCGCCCGCCGAAGCAAAGGGCGCGAGATTCACCCCGTTGGGAATGGCCTGGGTTTTTTCAGCTGGCATGCCGAGCTTCAAGAGCTGCTGCCGCACGCCCTCGGAGACGCCGACCAAGCGCGCGCTGTGCAGGCTCAGGCGACGCGCTTGCCAGAGCTTCCAGGGGCTGTAACGCTCGCGTGAGTTGTGCTCCACCTGAACCAGCACGGGTACCCTCGCCCACCAGCCTGCCCAGCGGCCGAGCAGATGCTCGGGGAAACCATGCGCGACCAACAGATGTGGCTGCCAGCGCTGGCACACACGCCACAACGCCCACAAGGTCGCGAGATGCGACCAGCCCGGCACCAGTTCCACATCCAGCCCCCGATCTCGCAGCGCCTGAACCCGGGCCGCTTCGGTGCTGCGCTTGCTGCGCAAGACCAGCAAGGTCTGCATCCCGGCTTCCTGCGCGCCCGAGGCCGCCAGATCCACGGCCACCTGCGTGGCGCCTGAGAAACCGCCGGTGACGAAATGAAGCACGCGCAAGGGTGAACTGGTCGACGCTGGGCCTGTGGCGGATGCGGAACGGGGGGAATCGGTCATGCCCGGCAGTATAGGAACAGCGGCGACAATCCGAGGCTATGACCGCGCCTGTTCCCGAGCCCTCCTCCAGCACGCCGCCCGTTGAACCCGGCGACCTCGCCCCACAAACCGATCGTGAGATCGCGAAACGCCTGCGTCAGTTCGTGCGGCCCTACCGCGGCGGCCTGGCGCTGACCATCCTGGCCTATATCGGCGCCGCGGCCACCGAACCGCTGATTCCGCAGCTGATCAAGTACGTGTTCGGCGATGGCTTTGCCCGCGATGCCTTCAGCGTCTGGTGGGTGCCGGTGACGCTGATCGGCCTGTTCGCGGTGCGCGGCCTGTTCGGCTTCCTCGGCCAGTATCTGTTTCACTGGACGCTGAGCCGCAGCGTCATGGATTTCCGCGCCGCCCTGCTGGAGGCCTTGCTCAAGGCCGATGCGCGCGTCTTCACCAGCCTGCAACCGGGCACGGCGGTGACCAAGGTGGTCAACGATCCGCAGCAGATCCTCTCGCTGCTGGGCAATACCTTGATCACCGTGCTGCGCGACGGTCTGCCGGCCCTGGCCATGCTGGGCACCCTGCTCTACATGAACTGGCAGCTGACCCTGCTGGCCATGGTGGTGACGCCGCTGATGGCCGTGGTGGTGAAGAAGGTCAACCAGCGCGTGCGCGCCATGTCCAGCCGCAGCTACGAGGCCCAGCTGCAGCTGGTCAACAAGGTCGACGACATCACCCGCGCCTGGCGCGTGGTGCGCAGCTTCGATGCGGTCGAGCATGAGCGCAAGAGCTTTGCCGATCGCGCGCGCGAGCTGCAGCGCAGCAGCCTCAAGGCGGTGGCCGCCGGCGCTTTGAGCCAGCCGCTGTCGCAGCTGATCGCCAGCGTCGGTCTGTCCCTGATCATCTGCGTGGCCCTGCTGCAGGCGCGCCAGGCCAACACCGGCGTGGGTGAGTTCGCCGCCTTCGTCACCGCCTTGCTGCTGCTGACCTCGCGCCTGCGCCACCTCAGCGATCTGGCCCAGCCCATCACCAATGCCCTGGTGATCGCGCGCGGCTGCCTGGAGCTGCTGGACATGCCGGCCGAGCCCGACCGTGGCCAGCGTGAGCTGCAGCAATGCCGCGGCGAGCTGCAGTTGAGCGAAGTTCGATTGCAGTACCCGGGCAGCGAGCGCCCCGCGCTGGACGGGCTGAACCTGCACTTCTCACCGGGCCAGACCACCGCCCTGGTCGGATCCTCCGGCGCGGGCAAGAGCTCCATCATCCACCTGCTCTTGGGCTTCGGCACGCCCGACCAGGGTCAAGTCTTGCTCGACGGCGTGGACATCGCCGAGCTCAAGCGAGCCCATCTGCGCCGCCAGTTCGCCGTGGTGTCGCAAGACATCGTGCTGTTTGATGCCTCGGTGGCCGAGAACATTGCCTACGCCCAGCCGCGCGACCCGGCGCGGCTGGAGCAAGCCCTGCGCGCCGCCCATCTGTGGGACTTTGTGCAGCAGCTGCCCGAAGGCCTGGACACCCTCATCGGTGCCAACGGCAGCAAGCTCTCCGGCGGCCAGCGGCAGCGCCTGGCGATTGCCCGCGCGCTCTACCGCGACGCGCCGATTTGGGTCTTCGACGAAGCCACCTCGGCCCTGGACACCGAGAGCGAACGCGCCGTGCAGCAAGCGCTGGAGATGTGGCAGGGCCGCAAGACCCTGATCGTGATCGCCCACCGCCTGTCCACCGTCCGCAGCGCCGACCAGATCCATGTCATGAGCCAGGGTCGCGTCAGTGAATCGGGCAGCCACGCCGAGCTGCTGGCCCGCGACGGCGCCTATGCCGCCATGGTGCGGGCACAGAACGGCGAGTGAGCCCAGCGGCGAGGCGCGAGCACGAGATGACGCCGATGGACGCCGCCCCCTCTCGCCGCCAGCTGCTGATGTGCGGCCTGGCTGTGGCCAGCCTGGCGAGGCCACCCCTGGCCAGCGCCCAGAGCCATCCCAGCCTCAAGCCGCTGGAACTCAACACCGCCAGCCGCGCCCAGCTGGAATCGCTGCGCGGCCTGGGCCCTGCCCTGGTCGAGCGCCTGCTGCAGGCGCGCCAGCAGCAGGCCTTTGAAGGATGGGCCGATCTGCGCCAACGCGTGCGCGGCATCGGCCCGGCTCTGGCCCGGCAGCTGTCGGAGCAAGGCCTGCGCGTCGCAGGCCAGGCCTGGCTGGACCGCGAGCCCGCGGCCCGCGCGAGCGGCCCCTGAACGCGCTGTGTCAGCTCCGACACAAACTGACTGAACCGCCGACAAACGACGCCGCTCCAATGGCCTGCAGGCAGCCCCGCTGCCTGGCCGAGCCCCAGCATGCAGGTATGCCCAGGGCGCTCCGCCCCGATCAAGCCTTGTTGCAGCAGGAGTTCCCGTCATGTCGCGTCACACCTCATCCTCTCGCCCCATCACCGCCGCCCATGCCAGCGGCGAGCACCACGACCATGGCCTGCAGCTCGATCTGGCCCGCCTCGAAGCCGGTCGCCTGCAGCGCCGCCGGGCCCTGGCCTGGTTCGCCGCGGTGGCGGGCTCGGCCAGCAGCCTGGGCCTGGTGGCCTGCGGAGGCGGTGGCGGCTCGGACGGCAGCAGTTCCAGCTCCAATGGCGGCAGCTCGAGTGGAAGCACCGGCGGTGGCGGCAGCAACAACAGCGCCTGCCCCCTGATTCCCGAGGAGACGGCCGGCCCCTATCCGGGCGACGGCTCCAACAGCGCCAATGGCAGCATCGCCAATGCGCTGGCCCTGAGCGGCATCGTGCGGCGCGACATCCGCAGCAGCATTGCCGGCGCCAGCGGCCTGGCCGGCGGCGTGCCGCTGACGCTGACCCTGCGCCTGCAAAACAGCAACAGCAGCAGCTGCGCCGATCTGTCGGGTTATGCCGTCTACCTCTGGCACTGCGATCGCGAAGGCCGCTACTCCATGTACTCCAGCGGCGTCACCGACCAGAACTATCTGCGCGGCGTGCAAAGCAGCGGCAGCGACGGCCTGGTGGTCTTCGACACCATCTTCCCCGGCTGCTACGACGGCCGCATGCCGCATATGCATTTCGAGGTCTACCGCAGCCAGGCCCTGGCCAGCGGCTATGCCAACAAGCTGCGCACCTCGCAGATCGCCTTCCCCGAGGCGATCTGCCAGCAGGTCTACAGCAGCGCCACCGGTTACAACGCCAGCAGCAGCAACTTCGCCCGCATCAGCTTTGCGACCGACAATGTCTTCAGCGACGGCGTCAGCAGCCAGCTGGCCAGCGTCAGCGGCAACGTCAGCCAGGGCTATGCCGCGACCCTGAACGTCGGCGTGGGCGCATGAGGCCGGCGGCTGAGGTAGGCTCGGCAGCACCTGTGACGCGCGAGGAGCCGGTGATGGACTGCCTGGTGGTCGATGACGACCAAGAGATTCGCCTCAGCCTGCAAAGCTATCTGCAGCGCTTCGACATCCGCGCCCAAACGGCCGCCGATGGTGTGGAGATGCGCCGCCTGATCGCCAACCAGCATTTCGATGTCGTCATCCTCGATCTGATGCTGCCGGGCGAGGGCGGACTGAGCTTGTGCCAATGGCTGCAGCAGCGCGGCGGGCCGCCGGTCATCATGCTGACCGCTCACGGTGACCCGATCAACCGCGTGCTGGGCTTGGAAATGGGTGCGGACGATTACCTGGGCAAGCCCTTCGAGCCGCGCGAGCTGGTGGCCCGCATCCACGCCCTGATGCGGCGCATCAAGAAAGCCGGTGCGCCCGAGGACGTTCAGGGCGCCCACCTCGGTTCGGCCCGCCTGCTGCAGTTCGAGGGCTGGCGTTTCGACCGCATGCTGCGCCAGCTGATCTCGCCGGAGGACGTGGTGATGGCCCTGTCACAGGCCGAATTCCGCATGCTCAGCGCCCTGGTCGAGCGGCCCGGCCGCGTGCTCAGCCGCGAGCAGCTGATCGAGCTGACCCGCGCGCCCGGCGTGGACGTCAACGACCGCAGCGTGGACCTGAGCATCTCGCGCCTGCGCCAGAAGCTGGGCGACTCCTCGCGCGAGCCACGCCTGATCCGCACCCTGCGCGGCGAAGGCTATCTCTTCGATGCCACCCCGCAGGTGCTGAAGGACGGCACCGCATGAGCTGGGCGCAGCGCGCCTCGGCGGCGCTGTTCAAGGACAGCCTGGCCAAGCGGCTCTTCCTGCTGCTTTGGCTGAGCCTGGTGCTGAGCCATGTGCTGGCCTTTGCCACCGTGCGCTGGCTGCACTTCTCCGACGCCCCGCCACTTGGTTTGCAGCCAGCCGAGAGCCCCGGAGCTCACCCGCCGCCACCACCACCGCATCGAGCGGCAGGCCCGGAGGCCGGCCCGGGCGAACCAGGGCGCCTGCCCACCTTTCCTTCCCTGCCGCCCACGCGCGGCCTGCAGATGCTGGAGCAACCCTCCGGCCCGCCGCGCGGCGCGGGGCCTGGCGGCCCTCGCCCGCCCGGCCTGAATGCCGCGCAAACCGCGCTGGACTACGGCGTGCGCCTGCTGGTCATGGCGCTGGCTGCCTGGCTGGGATCGCGTTGGCTGGCCCAGCCCATGCGGCGGCTGATGCAGGCCTCAGCCGGCCTCGGCGACGCGGTCAAGGGCCGCGCGCCCCTGCCTCAGCTGGATGAAGGCAGCGGCACCTTCGAAGTGCGTGAAGCAGCGCGGCTCTTCAACCAGATGGCCCGGCAGATGCGCCAGCAGTTCAACGAGCGCGGCCTGCTGGTGGCGGCCATCTCGCATGATTTGCGCACGCCGCTGACCCGCTTGCGCATGCGCCTGGAAACCTTGAGCCTGGAAGAAGGCCCGCGTCGCGCGGCGGTGGGCGATATCGTCGAGATGAGCGCCATGATCGACTCGGTGCTGGAGCTGTTCCAGGGCGATGGCCTGGCCTCGACCGAGGCGGCGCAGATCCAGGACCTGAGTGCCCTGCTGACCGCCCTCAGCGACGACCTCAGCGAGCAAGGCCATGCCGTGCACTGCAGCGGCCCGCCGGCCCGGGTGCGGGCCCAGCCCAGCGCGCTGCGCCGTGTGTTCGGCAATTTGCTGGGCAATGCGATCCGCTACGGCGGCAGTGCCGAGGTCAGCGTGGTGCTGGAGGACGAGCGCGTGCAGGTGCGTATCGAGGACCCGGGGCCTGGCATCCCCACCGAGCAGTTGGAGGCGGTGTTTCAGCCCTTCTACCGGCTGGAGTCCTCCCGCAACCGCCACACCGGCGGCACGGGGCTGGGACTGTACATCGCGCGCGATTTGATCGAGCGCCAGGGTGGTCGGCTGCAACTGAGCAACCGCGCTGAAGGCGGGCTGTGTGCCGAAGTTGAGTTGCCTCTGACTTGAGCTCAAGCCTCCATGGGGGCATCCACGGGCGCCTGTGCAAAGCCTGCCTTGCGCCGCCGCATGGCGGCCGGGTCGAAGCTTGGCGCCTGGGTCGGCCAGCCAAAGAACTTCTGCACCTCGACACGCCGCGCCAGCGTGTCGCTCATGCCCAGATGGATCAGCTCGCCGGTGAAGGAGGGTTCAAACAGCAGATAGCTGGTCAGGGCCGAGCCGCTGGCCCCCTTGCCCTCACCCGCCACGCCGACGCTGCGCAGCAAGCCCTTGATGGCCGGTGGCAGGCTGCCCTGGTGCTCGGCCGCCAGCTCATCGAGGCGGCGGCTGGGCGCGATCACCAGCACATCGATGGGCCGCAAGGGCGTGGCCTGCAGTGCGTCCGGCGGCAAGAGCGACAAGGTGTTGTTGATGCGTTGCAGGCGCTCGACATCGACCGCCAGCGCATCGAGAAAGATATTGGACAAGGCATGGCCGGCAATCTGCGCCATGCTCGGGTGGCCGCTGACCAGGGTCTGGCGCCGGCCCGGGGGCTCGTGCATGCGACCGGCGCCGATCACCAGCACCCGGTCGGCGCCCAGATGCACGGCCGGCGAGATCGGTGCGCTCTGGCGCATGGAACCGTCGCCGAACCACTCGAGCTGGCCATCCAGATCCAGCTGCTGGGCCGGGAAGATGAAAGGAATGGCCGAGGAGGCCATCAGATGATCGATGCTGAGCTTGGCCCGCACGGCGATGCGCTGCGAGCGCAGCCAGGGCTCGAAGGGCAGATGGGTTTGGTAGAAGGTGACATGCTGGCCCGAGGTGTAGCTCGATCCGCTGATGGCCAGGGCCTGCATATGGCCGGCGGCCAGCATGGCATCGAGCCGATCCATGCGGATCCAGCGGTTGAGCAAGCGCCCCAGGGGTGAGTTGTCGAGCAGGCTGTTGGGCCGCGTGCGGCGCCAGCGGGCCAGGGCCCAGCCCAGGCTCATCATGGTCATCCAGCGCGCGCCGGTGCGGATCACGCCAAAGGCATCGGCGGCGTAAACCTGGTCCACATGGAGGTTCTGCCAGAGGTGCACCAGGCCATCGACCGCGGCGTCGAAATCATCGGCATTGCAGGCCAGGGTGGCGGCATTGATGGCACCAGCCGAGGTGCCGGCCACCACCGGAAACGGGGTCGAGGTCTGCGGGCCGCCCAGGCTGGCATCCCGGCGCAGCTGGGCAATGGCCGCCAGCACCCCCACCTGGTAGGCGGCTCGGGCGCCGCCGCCTGTGAGGATGAGACCGGTGCGGGGAGAGGACAAGGTGGACGCAGCCATGGTGTGAATTGCGTCACATCATCGCTGAATTCCAGCCCGGACGAAGCCTCGAGAAGCGGGCAAAACACCACGGCCTGCAGCCCAGCCGCCACAGGCCAGGCATGCGGTGGCCCGCGTCATGCGCCTGCAAGAATCACCGTCAACCGGCGTCGTAAATGATTTGCGCCTGCGGCAAGGGCTTGGCCTGGCCTTTCACCGGGCCGCCAAACTGGCTCAGGCGCGCCAGAGCCTCGTCGCAGGGCCAGAAGCGGCTGTCTTCGCCCAGCTCCAGCCGGAACTCGGCGCCCTCATGCTCGCCCTGCAAGAAATGGTGGGTCTGGATCTTCAGGCCCTGCAGCGTCACACCCTGCTCGGTCTGCACCTGGCGCGGCGGCCATTGCTTGACCACCTCCTTCAGATCCGGAAGGGTCGCGCCGACCGGCACGTAGAAGTAACGGCCAAATCGCGTGCGTGCCGCGGCCAGGTCCCAGATGGCCTGGACATTGAAGCGGTAGCCGCCAGCAAAGCGGTCGATCTGCACCTTGCCCTGCAGGATCAAGAGCTCGTCGTCGACCAGCAGCTCCTTGTGCAGATTGAGCAGTTCCTCGTTGGCCACGGCTTCGATGATGTCGCTCTTGTCGTCGAGCTTGAAGATCGCCACGCGGCCGCGGTTGCCGTTGATCACGCGCAGATCGCTGACGATGCCGGCCAGCATCACCACCTCGCGGCTCAGCGCGGCGTCCTCGACATTGGCAATGCGGCGCTTGACCATACGCCGCACCTCGTCGCCACTTTGGTCAAACAGGTGGCCGCTGAGGTAGTAGCCGATGGCCGTCTTCTCCAGCGTCAGCTTTTCCTTGATGCTCCAGGCAGGCACGTCCACCAGATCGGGCTCGGCCGTGGACGAGCCATGGGTGTCGCCAAAGTCGAACAGGCCGCCCTGGTCAGCGTTGGCCTCCTGGGTTTCGGCATGGGTGTAGCCGCGGGCCACGCTGGCCAGCAGGCGGGCACGGTCGGGCTCCAGGCTGTCGAAAGCGCCGGCCTTGATCAGCGCTTCCACCACGCGCTTGTTGCAGGCCTTGCGGTCGATGCGGCAGCAGAAGTCGTAGAAGCTCTTGAAGGGGCCGTCCTTCTGGCGCACTGCGACGATGGAGTCGATCGCGCCCTTGCCCGTGCCCTTGATGGCGCCCAGGCCGTAATTGATGCGCTTGGGCCGGCCGCCCGGCGTGCCCGGCGCCGCCCAGTTCGGGAACACGCCATCGCCCGGCATGATGGGTTCGAACCGGTGCACACCGAGGTTGACGTTCGGCGGCTCGAAATCGATGCCGAAGAGCTTGGCGTCATTCAACAAGACCTTGAGCTTGTCGGTGTCGTCCATTTCAATCGTCATGTTCGCGGCGAAGAACTCGGCCGTGAAATGAACCTTGAGCCAGCCCGTGTGATAGGCCAGCAGGGAGTAGGCGGCGGCGTGCGACTTGTTGAAGCCGTAGCCCGCGAACTTCTCCATCAGGTCGAACACTTCGTCGGCCTGTTTTTCATCCAGGCCGTTGACGGCCGCGCCCTTGCGGAAGATGGCCCGGTGCTCGGCCATCTCCTCGGCCTTCTTCTTGCCCATGGCCCGGCGCAGCATGTCGGCGCCGCCGAGGCTGTAACCGCCCAGCACCTGGGCGGTCTGCATCACCTGCTCCTGGTAGACCATGATGCCGTAGGTCTCGGCCAGCACCGGCTCGGTCAGCGGGTGCGGGTACTCGACCACTTCCTTGCCGTGCTTGCGCGCCACAAAGGTCGGGATCAGGTCCATGGGACCGGGTCGGTAGAGCGCGTTCAGGGCGATCAGGTCTTCCAGCCGCGAGGGTTTCGCGTCCTTCAACATGCGCTGCATGCCGGTCGATTCAAACTGGAACACGGACTCGGTCAAACCATCCGAGAACAGCTTGTAGGTGCGCCGGTCGTCGAGCGGAATGGTCTCGAAGGCGAAGTTCTTCTGGTCCGGGTAGCGGGCGACGATGAAGTCCTTGGCCAGCTCCAGAATCGTCAGCGTGGCCAGGCCCAAGAAGTCGAACTTCACGAGACCAATGGCCTCGACGTCGTCCTTGTCGTACTGGCTGACGGCCGAGGTGGAGCCGGGCTGCTGGTACTGCGGACAGAAGTCGGTGATCTTGCCCGGCGCGATCAGCACGCCGCCGGCGTGCATGCCGATATTGCGCACCATGCCTTCCACGCGGGCGGCCAGCTTGAGCAGCTCGGCCACTTCTTCTTCCTGGGCCTCGCGCTCGTTCAGCTCCGGCGCCTCGTGCCGGGCGTAGATCATCTTTTCCTTTTCAGGATCGAAGTTCTCCGGCAGCTTGGCCAAGGTCACGGTCTTGCCCGGCGGCGCCGGGATCAGCTTGGCGATGGAGTCCACCTGGCCATAGCCCATGCCCAGCACCCGGCCGATGTCGCGCAAAGCCGCCTTGGCGGCCATGGTGCCAAAGGTGGCGATCTGGCTGACGGCTGGGCGGCCGTACTTTTCCTTGACGTAATCGATCACCCGGTCGCGGTTGCCCTGGCAGAAGTCGATGTCGAAGTCGGGCATGGACACCCGCTCCGGGTTCAGGAAGCGCTCGAACAGCAGGTTGTACTGCAGCGGATCCAGGTCGGTGATCAAGAGCACATAGGCCACCAGGGAGCCGGCACCCGAGCCCCGGCCCGGGCCCACCGGGCAGCCATGGGTTTTGGCCCACTTGATGAAGTCGCCCACGATCAGGAAGTAGCCCGGGAAGCCCATCTTGATGATGGTGTTCAGCTCGAACTCCAGGCGTTCCACATAACGTGGCCGCTCGGCGTCACGTTTGGCCTCGTCGGGGTACAAGAGCTTGAGCCGGTCCTCCAGGCCCTCGAAGGACAGCTGGCGGAAGTACTGCTCCATCGGCATGGGCGTGCCGTCTTCCAGCAGCGGCGTCGGGAAGTTCGGCAGCTGCGGCTTGCCCAGCACCAGGCTGATGGAGCAGCGGCGGGCGATTTCCACCGTGTTGGCGATCGCCGACGGGATGTCGGCAAACAGCGCCTCCATATCGGCTTGCGAGCGGAAGTACTGGCCCGGCAGGAAGCGCTTGATGCGCTTGGGGTTGGTCAGGGTCTCGCCCTCGGCCACGCAGACGCGCGCCTCGTGGGCATCGAAATCATCTTCGCCCAAGAACTGGATCGGGTGGGTGGCCACCACCGGCAGGCCCAGCTCGGCCGCAAAAGGCACGCTGGCTTGGACCAGGGCCTCCTGACCGGCCAGGCCGGCGCGCTGCAGCTCGATGTAGAAGCGGTTCGGGAAGATGACCGAGAAGCGCTGCGCCCAATCGCGCGCCCGCACCTTGTCGCCGCTGAGCAGGGCCTGGCCCAGGCCGCCGAACTGGGCGCCCGAGAGGCAGATCAAGCCTTCATTGAGTTCCTGCAGCCATTCCCATTTGAGGCAGGCCTGGTTGCGCTGCACGTTCTGGATCCAGGCGCGCGAGAGCAGCTCGCAGATGTTCAGATAGCCCTGGTAGTTCTGCACCAGCAGCAGCAGACGGGTCGGGTTCTTGTCCGAGCCCTCGGGCTCCAGCCAGCAGTCGGCGCCCAGCACCGGCTTGACACCTTTCTTGCGGCAGGCGTTATAGAACTTGATGCCGCCAAACATATTGGCCAGGTCGGTGATGGCCAGGGCGATCTGCCCATCTTTGGCGGCCGCAGCGGCCGCGTCATCGGTTCTGAGGGTGCCGTCGACGACGGAAAATTCGGTGTGGGTGCGCAGATGAACAAAAGCCATGGCGGCATTGTAGGCAGGGGCATGGTTCTCCCCAGCCGCGAGCCCGCTGCCGGCGGCTATGCTGCCGGCCAGATTGCAACCGCATCCCCACGGAGGAGCCCTCATGCGCAAGACCTTGCCCGCCCTGGCCACCCGCCATGTCATCAAGCTGGCCACCAGCCTTGCAGCCGCCCTGCTGCTGAACCCCAGCGCCCAGGCCGCTGGCCAGCCCGACCCCGGCAAACGCCCTAGCAGCGCCGATGTGCTGGCTGCCGCCCAGCCAGGCGACTGGCGCGAAGTCAAGGCCGAGGATGCCCTGCTGATGGAGCTGGCCAGCGGCCCGGTGGTGATCGAACTGGCGCGCGAGTTCGCGCCCGTGCATGCCAGCAATATCGTTCGACTGGCCCGTGGCGGCTATTTCGACGGCCTGTCCATCATCCGCGTGCAGGACAACTACGTCACCCAGTGGGGCGATGCCGATGACGAGGCGCCCAGCGCCCGCGCCAAGCCCGCGGACCTGGCCAAGGCGCCGGTCGAGTTTTCCCGCGCGCTGAAAGGCCTGGACTTCCGCGCCCTGCCGGAGCGCGACGGCTGGGCGCCCCAAGTCGGCTTCGTCAACGGCTGGCCAGTAGCGGCCGATCCGAAGAAAGGTCGCGCCTGGCTGACCCATTGCAACAGCATGGTCGGCGCTGCCCGCGGCAATGAGCCCGACTCCAGCGACGGCAGCGGGCTCTACACCGTGATCGGCCATGCCCCGCGCGCCCTGGACCTCAACATCACCAGCGTCGGCCGCGTGCTGCAAGGCATGGAACGCCTCAGCGCCCTGCCCCGCGGCACCGGCGCCCTGGGCTTTTACGAGAAGGCCGAGCAACGCACGCCGATCCAGCGCGTGCGCGTGCTGGCCGATGTGCCCGAGGCCGAGCGCCCCAAGTTGCAGGTGCTGCGCACCGACACCGCCACCTGGAAGCGCTGGCTCGATTCGCGCCGCTACCGCAGCGGCTGGTTCGTCCACAGCCCCGACCGCGTCGAGCTCTGCAGCGCCCTGCCTCCGGTGCGCCCGGCGCCCTGAACCGGCCTCGGTGCTACAGCTCCTGCACGCGCACAAAGGTGGCGAAGCGCGGCAGGCCCGAGCCGGTCAGCCCGCGGTAGCGGTAGCTGACGGTGCTGCCCAGCGGCGGCGGCGCGCGGCGCTGGGCCTCGTTGAAGCCGCTGCCGATGTTGAACTCCTGGCCAGCGGCATTGCGCACGCGCAGCGCACCGAGCAGGCCGCTCCAGCGCCCCTGGCCCGGCAGGTGGGCGATGACCAAGGCGTCTTCATCGTCGTGGGTCTTGAGCTTGAGCAAGGCCTCATGACGACCACTCAAGTACGGCGCATCGGCCTCGTGCAGCATCAGGCCCTCGCCACCGGCGCGCAGCACCGCCTGCAAGCGCTGGCGGAGTGCGGCCAGGCTCTCCACGCGGTCCTGCGGCACGACCCGCAGCAGCGGCGCGTCGGCTGCGGCCGCGATCTCCTGCAATCGCGCCACACGCGCAGAAAACGGACCGGCGCCGCCGGGCAGCTCGAACAGCAGGTACTGCATCTGTTGCCACTCGTCCTCACGCGGCGCGCTGCGCCTCAGCGCCGCCGAGCAGGCCTCGAAGCGCCCTCTCCCCATCCACAGCTCACCATCCAGGGGCTGCTGGGGCGGCAGGCGCGCCAGAACACTCGGCGGCGCCGCCAAGACCAGGCCCTGGCGGCTGAGCAGGCGCTCGCCCGTCCAGTAGGCACGCACACCATCGAACTTCTCGCTGACCAGGTAGCGGCTCAGGTCCTGCCCGGCCAAACCGTCCAGCCCTCCGCGTGGTGTTTGTGCCAGTAGCAAGGGGGGCTTGGTTGCGCCGGCCGGCGACGTGGCTGCAGCAGCCCAAGTCCCGGCTGGCAGCAGGGCCGGGCTGAGTTGCAAGAGCTGGCGGCGCTGCAAGCCCACACCCGCCCGCCCGGCCACCTTCCCATGCACCTGGATACAGGGCTCAGACCCCGAGGCCATCGATTCCATGAGCAGCTCCTTGCATCAAGACGCCGTGGGCCCATTTCATGACGGAGGCCACACCAGCGTATGTGCTATGAGCCTACGCCGGCCCACGGCCCCCCTCAAGCCGCTTATGCTGCGGGAGCCGTACCGAACACCAGCGTGCGCCGGATTTCATCCTTCGAATCGAGGATTGAGGAGCTGCCCTTCATGCCCCATCGCCGCCATGCCCTGGCACTTCTGGCCGCGCCAGCCCTGGCACGGGCCGTCCCGTCCATGGCACCGGCCAACAGCAGCGCGGAAGGCGTCTTGCGCGTGGTGGCCACCGAGTTCCCGCCCTACACCACGCAGGAAAGCAGCGAGGGCGGTCCGGCGATCGCCATTGCCCGCGCCGCCCTGGCCCGCACCGGCCTGACCCTGGAGATGGACTTCCGCCCCTGGTCTCGCCTGATTGCCGAGCTGCAGCGCGGCCTGTGGGACGGGGTCATCGGCGTCTGGCGCAACCCCGAGCGCGAAAGCTATCTCAGCTTTCCGCAGCCTCTGGGCATTGCCAACCGGATCGGCTTCATGGCGCGCAGCGATCGCCGCTTCGATGTGCGCGAGCTGAGTCGCTTAAAACACCTGCGCATCGGCATCGTGCGCGGCTACGCCAACCCACCCGCCTTCGAGCAGGCGAACTTGCAATGCGACGAAGCCCTGGACGACCTGGGCAATCTTCGCAAGCTGCAAGCGGGCCGCATCGATCTGGCCCTGGTGGACAAGGGCGTGGCGGCGTACTTGCTGCGCCGCCAGCTGTCCGAAGCGGCGGCATCTCTGGTCTGGCTGGAACCCTCGGTGGCGGACATGCCGCTCTACATGGCCTTCAACCGCGCTCACGCCGCTCACGGGTCGCGCGTCACTGCCTTCAACAAAGGCATGGCCGAAATGCAAAGCAGCGGGCAGCTGGCCCGCTTGTTGATGCGCAGTGCCGAGTTGATGTGATGAGCCACGCCCCGCCGCGCGGGCAGGGCCGGGCTCAAGCTTCCGGGGCGATCTGCTCCGCGTATTCGTAGAGTGCGCCGAGGATGTCCTGGCCGCGCTCATCGGCCGCTTCGCTGAGCTCGTCCACACGCTCGAAAAACGCCGCCAGGGTCTGCGCGCCGCCGGCGCCCTCGTGCAGGCGGGCGGCGCAATGGGCCTGCCAGCGCTGTGCCTCGGCCGCGCTGAGGCTGGCCGGGAAGTTACGCGCGCGGTAGCGGAACACCAGCTCGGCCAGCCGCTCGTCGGCAAACGTGATCTTGCCCTCGGCCGCACGCTGAGCGATCTGCTCGGGCGTCTGGCTGCGCAAGCGCTGCAAGGCACGGCGGTCATCGGGGCCGATGAAACCGCCGTAGAGGTCTTCGTCCACATCCGCCGGGCCGGGCGTCGCTTCGCGCTTGAAGACATCGCCCCAGAGTCCATCGAGCAAGCGGCCTTTCTCCATCAGCATTTGGGCATGGGCCAGGCCCTGGGCCATATCCAGCCCCCAGCGCTCGGCCATGGTTGGGCTCAGGGTCTTGAGCTTGCCGATGACGACGGGCGACTTGTTGATGTGGATGGTCTTGATCGGCAGCCGGGTCTGGCCCTCGGGCAGATCCTCCTGCTTGACGAACATGCGGCCGCGGATGTCGGCTGCGTTCAGGGTCAGCAGCTCGGCGGGGTCGGTGGCCAGGTCCCAGACGATCAGCTCGTTCTTGTTCGTCGGGTGCGGCGCCAGCGGCCAAACCAGGGCGATGCAGCCGCGCTCGGGGCCATACATGCCCGAGATGTGCAGAAAAGGCCGGCCAACGCCGATCTCGGCCCAGACCGCGTCTTTCTTGCGCAGGCGCAGGCAGAAGTCAAAGAGCTTGGGCTGGGCGGTCTTGAGCAAGCGCGCCAGGGCGATGGTGGCGCGCACATCGCTGAGCGCATCGTGGGCCGCCTCGTGCACCAGGCCATTGGCCACAGTGAGGTGTTCGAGCTTGAAAGACGGGCGGCCATCCTCGTGGCGTGGCCACTCGATGCCCTCGGGGCGCAAAGCGTAAGCGCAGCGCACCACATCGAGGATGTCCCAGCGCCCGCATTCGTTCTGCCACTCACGCGCGTACGGGTCGATCAGATTGCGCCAGAACAGATGGCGCGTCACCTCGTCGTCGAAACGGATGGTGTTGTAGCCCACGCCCACCGTGCCCGGCTCGGCCAGCGCCGCCTCGATGGCAGCCGCGAAGGCATGCTCGGGCACGCCTCGCTCCAGGCAGGTCTGCGGCAGGATGCCGGTCAGCAAGCAGGACTCGGGGTCGGGCAGGCTGTCCGGGCTGGGCTGGCAGTACAGCATCAGCGGCTCGCCGATCTCGTTCAAATCGGCATCGGTGCGCACGCCCGCAAACTGGGCCGGCCGGTCGCGCCGCGGCACCCGGCCAAAGGTTTCGTAGTCGTGCCAGAAAAAGCTGAATTCACTCATGGCGCGCAGCGTAACGCATGCGCACAGCCACGCACCGGGATTGAGTCAACCGCACAGCCGACCTGAGCCGGCGTCCATCCCCGGCCTGGGGGTCGGAACGCCCACCGAGCCGTGATTTGGCAAATTGTTCACATTCAAGAGACCCCACGTTGTGCCGATAGGACGGAATGGATCACCAGCGTTCGACAGACTGCTGGGCGATCACCTCGTGCCACCAGGCCGTCCATCCTCCCCATTCCCCGGAGCGCGCACATGAGCCCCAACCCTGACGTGTCGGACTTCGACACCCTTCGCCCTGCCTCAGACCTGTGCAGCCACAGCCCTGTTGCTGGCTTGAGCCGCCCGCGACAGCCCAAGCGGGCCCTGGTTCAGGCCCTAGGTCTGGCCTTGTTGGGCCAGGTCAGCAGCGTCGCCTGGGCCGCCCTGTCGGCTCCCTTGCCCAGCGGCGGCCAGGTGGTGGCCGGCCAGGCCCAGATCAGCCAACGGGGCCAGGTCTTGACCGTGCAGCAGAGCAGCGCCCAGCTGATCACCGACTGGCGCAGCTTCAATATCGGCGCCGGCCACAGCGTCGAGTTCCTGCAGCCCAGCCGCAACGCCGTGGCGCTGAACCGGGTGCTGGGCAATGAGGTCTCGACCATCCAGGGCGCCCTGAAGGCCAACGGTCAGGTCTTCCTGCTGAACCCGAATGGCGTGCTCTTCACACCCAGCGCCCAGGTCAATGTCGGCGCCCTGGTGGCCAGCACCTTGAACCTGGACAACCAGGACTTTCTGGCTGGCCGCTACCGCTTCGAGGGCAGCAGCAGTCAGGCCATCATCAACCAGGGCTCGATCCAATCGGCCACGGGCGGCACGGTCGCCTTGATTGCCGCGCGCATCAGCAACAGCGGCAGCATCCAGTCACCCGGCGGCCAGGTGCTGATGGGTGCCGGCGCCAAGGTCACGCTGGACCTGGGCGGCCCGGTCAAGCTCAAGATCGACGAGGCTGCCCTCGATGCGCTGATTGAGCAAGGCGCTGCGATCCGCGCCGATGGCGGCCTTGTCTATCTGACGGCCAGGGCCGCGGGCCGACTGACGCAGACGGTGATCAACCACACGGGCATCACCGAAGCACGCACGCTCAGCGACGGGCAAGGCGAAGGACAGAGTGGCCGCATCTTCCTGCTGGGCGATGGCCCGCAATCGCGGGTGCTGGTGGGAGGCAGTCTCGATGCCAGCGCACCGCAGGGGGGGTCGGGTGGCTTCATCGAAACCAGCGCAGCCCGCGTCGACTTTGCCGAGGGCCGCAAGATCAGCACCCGCGCCAGCCACGGCGCCTCCGGCACCTGGCTGATCGATCCGAACGATTTCACCATTGCCGCCAGCGGCGGCAACATCTCCGGCGCGCAACTGGGCACCGACCTGGCCAGCGGCAATGTCGTGATCACCACCGCCAGCCAGGGCACAAGCGGCGGCAACGGCGATATCCATGTCAATGACCCCGTCAGCTGGGCCGCCAACAAGCTGACGCTCACGGCCGAGCGCCACATCAATGTCAACGCCGACCTGACCGCCAGCGGCAGCGGCAGCCTGGCCTTCGTCTACGGCCAGGCCAGCAGCGATGGCGCCGGCGCCAGCTACACGGTGGCCAACGGCGTCAAGATCCTGATCCCCAACGGCGCGGCCTTCACCTGGAAGAAAGGCAGCACCGGTGCCACCAAGAATCTGGTCCTGGACAACGGCCTGCTGCGCTTCGGCAATGGCACGCAGGATTCCATCGACACCAGCGGGCAGTTGCGTCAGCCTTTCTACTTTGACAACGTCTCGCCGGGTCGCAATGGCTGGTTCAAGATGACCTACAGCAGCAACCCGCTGGATCTGGCGGTAGGCGTGGGCGGCGATGGCAGCAACAGCTGGAACTACAACGGCACCGTCAAGACCACCCAAGACACGTTCAACACCGCGCTGAGCAACAAGTCGGTCAATATCGCCGGCTACCGCGAGGGGGTGGGCACCATCGTCAGCAGCGCCACCCTGGACATGGGCGGTGGGCAGCTGATCAGGGTCGAGAACAGCTTCGAACTGCTGGCGGGCAACCGTTACTCCAAGACCGACACCCAGCTGACCAATATCGGTTCGAGCGCGCTCAACAATCTGCGTCTCTGGATCGGCACCCGTGACGACTGGGTGGGCCAGGGCGATTCGAGCTTCAAGTCCAAGGGCAATATCGTCAACAACGCCTTTGTCAGCCTGCCGACCCAGAACACCGCCTCCAATGCGCTCAAGGTCACCGAGAGCAATGACGGCAGCACCGGCGGCGCCGTGCTGTTCTATTCGACTTCGGACGGCGTGGACATGGCACATGCCAGTTGCTGCAGCCTCTCCAACTCGACCAACAAGGATCCGCGGACCTCGCTGATCAGCAGCGCTCGCATTGACGGCTCCTACGCCATGTTCAAGCGCCTCTCGGACCTGGCCAGCGGCCAGTCCGGTGGCTTCATCTGGTACTACGCCGGCGCGCCAGTCAGCCTGATCAACAACGCCATCACCTCGGTGGGTCAAGCCGCCGGCGGTGGCAGCAGCCCCACACCGGTGTACCTGCGCTTGGTCTCGTCCAGCAGCGTCTACGGCGACCAGCCCCTGTTCAACTACTCGATCTTTGACGCCTTCAGCGGCGGCAACCTGATCAGCAACGCCTTGCCCACCGGCACCGCCGCCTGGAGCGGCGCGCCCACAGCCAGCTCCAACGTCGGCAGCTACAGCCTCAGCTACACCAGCGGCATCACACTAGGCAACGCGGCCTACAGCCTCAACCCCGGTGATGCGGCAAGCTGGACCGTCACCCCCAAGCCTTTGAACCTGAGCTTCACCAAGGTCTACGACGGCAGCAACAGCTTCGCCGCCAGCAACAGCAGCTACACCCTGACCGGCATGGTCAACGGCAACGCAGCGCCGAGCTTGAGCGGCAGTGCCACGGTCAGCAGCAAGAGCGTGGGCAGCTACAGCTATCTGCTCAGCAACAGCCTGGTCTTGTCGAACAGCAACTACAGCCTGAACGCCGGAGGCATCAGCGCCGCCATCACACCCAAGCCGCTGACCGCCAGCTTCAGCGTGGCGAGCAAGGTGTACGACGGCTCGGTCAGCGCCAGTGCAACCGGATCGTCCGGCGATGTGCTGACCAATGACAGCGTCGCCGTCGCACATGCCGGCGCGAGCTTCAGCGACGCCAACGCCGGCAGCGCCAAGGCCGTCAGCATCACCGGCATCAGCCTCAGCGGCGCCGATGCCGGCAACTACAGCCTCAACAGCGCCACCGCCAGCAGCACCGGCACGATCACCGCGCGGCCCATCACCGTCACCGCCGACAACAAGAGCAAGGTCTACGGCAACGCCGATCCGAGCCTGAGCTACCAGATCAGCAGCGGCAATCTGGTCGGCAGCGATGCGCTCAGCGGCGCCTTGAGCCGGGCGGCTGGCGAGAACGTCGGCAGCTACACCATCGATGCCAGTGCCCTGAGCAACAGTAACTACGCGATCACCGCGCAAAACGGCAGCCTGAGCATCAGCCCACGGCCGCTGACCGTCACGGCCGATAACAAGAGCAAGGTCTATGGCAATGCCGATCCGAGCCTGAGCTACCAGATCAGCAGCGGCAACCTGGTCGGCAGCGATGCACTCAGCGGCGCCTTGAGCCGGGCGGCTGGCGAGAACGTCGGCAGCTACACCATCGATGCCAGCGCCCTGAGCAACAGCAACTACGCGATCACCGCCCTGCCCGGCCAGCTGGCCGTGACACCGCGCCCGATCACGGTCCAGGCCGACAACAAGCAAAAAACCTTTGGCGCCCCCGACCCCGCGCTGAGCTTCAGCATCACCGAGGGCAACCTGGTGGCTGGCGACAGCCTGGCCGGCAGCCTGAGCCGGGTGGCCGGCGAATCGGTGGGCGCACATGCCATCCTGGCGGCGAATTTGAGCAACAGCAATTACGCCATCACCCGCCGTGACGGCGAGCTGAGCATCTCGCCGGCGCTCAATGCCAATGTGATCGCAGGCAATCAACCCGCGCTGACTTTTGTCATCAGCAGCAGCCCAACAGGCAGCCTGCCCAGCGGCGCGGCAATCTCCAGCGGCCTGCAGCTGGTGGACTCCGGGCCGGCGCCCACGCCGAGCGGTCCAGCCGCAGCGCCCGGAGCAACCACCGCCGCGGCGACGTCCGCGACGGGTGAAACGAGCGGCAGCAGCAGCAGCAGCAGCAGCAGCAGCAGTGACGGTGGCAACGCGCCTTCGTCTGCCGCTTTGCTCGGCAGCGGCAACACCAGCGTTGGCGGCACGCGCATCTTTGTCCGCCAAGGCGGCATTCGCTTGCCCGAGCCCGGCAGCAGTTCCAACAGCACCGGCAACGACGGCCAGCGGGAGGACAAGAAATGAGCCAGCCCCATGGCAAACCCCTGTCTTCGCAGGCCTTGAAACCCAACTCCCCCCACGCCGCCATGGACCACCACTCAGCCCCCTACCCGGCCCACCTTGTGGCCGTGGCCGTCTCCAGCCTGCTGGCCCTGGCCGCACCGATGGCCGCCCATGCGCAAGCGGCGCCGGATGCCGGGCAGATCCTGCAGCAAAGCCGCCGGGCCCCACCGGATGCACCCAAGCCCGGTGTGCAGCTCAAACTCAACAACCCCAAGAGCCAGCTGGCCCTGCCGGGCGGGCGCAAGGTGCAGGTCAAGGCCCTCAGTTTTGGCGGCAACAGCGTCATCGACAGCAAGACCTTGGAAGCGGCCGTGGCCGATCTGCTCAACACCGAGCTCGATCTGTCCGGCCTGCAGTCGCTGGCCGAGCGGGTCGGTCTGCTCTACCAACAAGCCGGCTATCCCTTCGCCCGCGCCTACCTGCCACCGCAAGAGCTCAGCGATGGCACGCTGCGGGTGGAACTGCTCGAAGGCCGCTACGGCCAGATCAAACCGATCAGCAACCGGCCGGACTGGGCCGAGCAGGCCGCGCCTTACCTGTCCATGCTGCAGCCCGACACCGTGATCCGCAGCCCCGAACTGGAGCGCAGTGTCTTGATCCTGGGCGACCTGCCCGGCGTGGCCGTCACCCCCCTGATGCAGCCCGGCGAGAAGGTCGGCACCGGCGACCTTCTGGTGGAGCTGGCCCCGGCACCCGCCCTGGTCGGTTCGGTCGGCGCCGACAACCATGGCAACCGCTACAGCGGCGCCCATCGCCTGCAACTCAATCTGGACTGGAACAGCCCCTTTTCGCTGGGTGACCAAGTCAGCCTGCGCAGCCTGTTCAGCGATCAAAAGCTCTGGCTGGGCAGCCTGGGCTACTCGCGCCCGCTGGGGCGGCACGGCCTGCGCGCCGAGGCCAGCTACTCGCACAGCGACTACCAGCTGGGCAAGGAGTTCGCCGATTCGAAGGCGCAAGGCTATGCCAAGACCGCCTCCCTGGGTCTGAGCTACCCGGTGCTGCGCAGCAATGCCGCCAATGTAAAGCTCTCCATGCGCTACCAGTACAAGCGCCTGCAGGACCGCACGCTCAATGGCAGCGACGACAAATCCAGCCAGAGCCTGCCGCTCTCACTTGACTTCGATCGCCGCAACAGCCTGGGCCTCGGCGGCATCAGCTACGGCAGCCTGAGCGTCACCAACGGGCGCCTGCGCCTGTCCGACGCCCTGGTCGGGCTGGACAGCAACCAGACGCGCGGTCGCTTCCTCAAGTTCAACCTCGACCTGGTGCAGCAGCAAACCGTGTTCACGCCGGACAGCAGCCTCTATGCCCGCTTCAGCGCGCAATGGGCTGACAAAAACCTCGACTCCAGCGAACGCATCAGCCTGGGCGGCATCAGCGGCGTGCGTGCCTACCCCAGCGGCGAAGGCGTGGGCGACCGCGGCGCCCTGGCCCAGCTGGAGCTGCGGCACAACATCGGCGCCGCCACGCCGTTTGTCATGCTGGATGCCGGCCGGGTGCGCATCAACACCGTGCCCACCGCCGGCACCGCACAGAACTACCGCACCCTGGCCGGTGCCGGCCTGGGCGTGCGCGTCAACGGCGAGCGCTGGCAGCTGGAAGCCGCCGCCGCCTGGAGCCTCAAGGGTGGCGAGCCGCAAGCTGACCCCATCACCCGCCACAAGCCGCGCCTGTGGTTGAGCCTGGGCTACCGGATCTGAGACCGCCCGCGGGCAGATACCGAAAAGCTGACGCCGCGATGCCAGGCGGGCCGGGGGGGCGCAGGCCGGCCCGCCCGCCATAATCGCGACTTCCTCTCAGCCCGGCGCCTGGTGCGCCGTGATCGCCCTTGAAGAAACTGCTTGTGATCGGCGCCGTGGCGCTGAGCCTGATCGCCCTGCTGCTCGGCGTTGCGGCCGCGCTGATCTATCCCACCCTGCCCGATCTGGCCGAGCTGAACGACTACCAGCCCAAGCAATCGCTGCGGGTCTTCACCAGCGACGAGGTGCTGATCGGCGAGTTCGGCACCGAGCGGCGCAAATACCTGCCGCTGGACCAGATCCCCAAGCTGATGCAGGACGCCTTGCTGGCCATCGAAGACAGCAATTTCTACGAGCACAGCGGCATCTACCTGCCCGGCATCCTCCGTGCCGTGGTGGCCAATGCCACCCAGGGCCGCACCCAAGGTGCTTCCACCATCACCCAGCAGCTGGCGCGCACCCTCTACCTGACCAAGAAAAAGGTCTACTCGCGCAAGTTCGTCGAGGCCTTGCTGGCCATGAAGCTGGAAAGCGAACTGAGCAAGCAGAAGATCCTCGAGGTCTATATGAACCAGATCTATCTGGGTCAGCGGGCTTATGGTTTCGAGGCGGCGGCCGGCGCCTACTACGGCAAGACGCTCAAGGATCTCTCCATCGCCGAAACCGCCATGCTGGCCGGCCTGCCGCAAAACCCGGCCTATGCCAACCCGGCGGTCAACCCGGAGCGCGCACGCCGCCGCCAGCATCTGGTGATCAACCGCATGGTCGACACCGGCGTCATCACGGCCGAGCAAGCCGAGAGCGCCAAGGCCGAGAAGCTGCACATCCGCTCGCCCCAGGATGCGCGCGTCCATGCCGAGTTCGCCGCCGAAATGGCGCGTGACGTGGTGTTTGAGCAGTACGGCGAAGAGGCCTACACCAAGGGCTTGCGCGTCTACACCACCCTGGTTTCGCAAGAGCAGGCCGCCGCCTATCGGGCCCTGCGCCGCAGCCTGCTGGAGCTGGAAAAGCGCAAGCCCTACCGCGGGCCGGAGGGCTTTGTCGCCCTGCCGGACGACGAGACCGAACGCGACAGCGCCATCGCCCAGGCCCTGGCCGAACACCCGGACCAGGACGATCTGCGCGCCGCCGTGCTGCTGCAAACCTCGGCGCAGAAAGTACGTGCCGTGATGCAGAGCGGCGAGGAGCTGACGCTCAGCGGCGAGGCCTTGCGCGGCGTGCAATCGGCCCTGTCTGACAAGGCACGCGAAGCCAGCCGCTTGCGCCCCGGCGCCATCGTGCGCGTGATGCGCGGCGCGCCCAGCAAGGCCGAGCCGCAAGGCGCCTGGTCCATCGTCCAGCCGCCCGAGGCCGAAGGCGCACTGGTGGCGCTGGAGCCGGGCACCGGCCGCGTCCATGCCCTGGTCGGTGGCTTTGACTTCAATCGCAAGCAGTACAACCACGCCACCCAGGCCAAGCGCCAGCCGGGCTCCAGCTTCAAGCCCATCGTCTACTCGGCTGCGTTGGAACAAGGCGTCAGCCCCAGCACCGTGGTGCCCGACGAACCCCTGGTCTTCGGCGACTGGGAGCCCAAGAACTCGGACGGCAAGTTCGATGGCCTGATGAGCGTGCGTCAGGCCCTGGCCCGCTCCAAGAATATGGTGACCATCCGCATCACCCAGCTGATCGGGCCGGCGCGGGTGCGGGAATGGGCCTCGCGTTTCGGCATCGAGATCGACGCCGGCCGCGAGAACCTGACCCTGGCCCTGGGCACCAGCGAGGTCACGCCCTTGCAGATGGCCAGCGCTTACGCGGTGTTTGCCAACGGTGGCTACCGCCTGCCGCCCGTCATCATCGAGCGCATCACCGACAGCAAGGGTCAGGTCTTGTTCGAAGCCCCCAAAGCCCAGCTGAGCGAGGACCAGCGCGCCATCTCCGAGCGCAATGCCTTTGTGACCGCCAGCCTGCTGCAGGAAGTGACGCGCAGTGGCACGGCCGCACGCGCCCAGGGCACGCTGCGCCGCCCCGACCTGTACGGCAAGACCGGCACCACCAACGATGCAGTCGACGCCTGGTTCGCCGGCTTCCAGCCCAGCCTGGCCACCGTGGTCTGGATCGGTTACGACCAGCCGCGCTCGCTGGGCGACCGCGAGTCGGGGGGCGGGTTGGCCCTGCCCGTCTGGATCGATTTCATGAGTGTGGCCCTGCGCAACAAGCCGGTTCAGGAAATCTCGCCGCCAGCCGAAGGCCTGCTGCGTGGCGCCAACGGCGACTGGAGCTTTGAAGAATTCGCCGGCGAGGCGGGCATTCGTGCCATCGGCCTCGATGGCACGGCGAGCCTGAGCCCGCCGTCTGCGGCCAGCGAGGCCGCCTCCGCACCCTTGCCCTGAACGGCAAGCGGCGCTGGGGCGTGCCGCGGGCTCAGCGCTTCTTGACGATCACGCTGCCGATGGAATAGCCAGCGCCGAAAGAGCAGATCACGCCCAGATCGCCGGCCTTCAGGTCGGCGCGGTGCTCGTGGAAGGCAATGATGGAGCCGGCCGAGGCGGTGTTGGCATAGGTGTCCAGAATCAACGGCGCCACGTCCGAGCCGGAGGTGCCCATGCTCTCGCCAATCAGCTTTTTGATGATGAGCTGGTTCATGCCCAGATTGGCCTGATGCAGCCAGAAACGGCGCACTGAAGCGGGCGCAGTTTCCAGCGTGCCCAGATGGGCCTCGATATGGGCAGCGGCCATGGGCACGACTTCCTTGAACACCTTGCGGCCTTCTTGCTTGAAGGTCTTGTCGCGCGCATTCGGGTCGCTGTCTTCGGCGCGGTTCATGAAACCGAAGTTGTTGCGGATGGCATTGGAGAACTGAGTCACCAGCTTGGTGCCCAGGATCTCCCATTGGTCGGCCGAAGTGGCCGTGTCGGCGCGCTCGATGATCAGGGCCGTGCAGACATCGCCGAAGATGAAATGGCAGTCGCGGTCTTTCCACTCCAGGTGGGCGGAGGTGATTTCGGGGTTGACCACCAGCACGCATTTCGAAGCACCGGAGCGCACGGCGTTGTAGGCCTGCTCGATGGCGAAGGTGGCCGAAGAGCAGGCCACATTCATGTCGAAGCCATAGCCGCTGGCGCCCAGGGCCTGCTGGATCTCGACCGCCATGGCCGGATAGGGGCGCTGCATATTGGCGCTGGCGCAGAAGATGGCGTCCACATCGGCCGGCTGTTTGCCTGCAGCGGCAATGGCTTTGCGGGCCGCGTCCACAGCGATCTCGGCCATCAGCGAGAGCTGCTCGTCGCTGCGCTCCTGGAAGCGCGGGTACATGCGCGTCGGGTCGAGCACGCCGTCCTTCTCGATCACATAACGCTGTTTGATGCCGGATGCTTTTTCGATGAACTCGACGCTGGAATGCGTCAGCGGCGCGCGCGTGCCGGCCGCGATTTCATCGGCATGCTGGGCGTTCTGCAGGTCTGCGTAGGCGTTGAAGGCAGCCACCAGTTCGGCGTTGCTGATGATGTGGGGCGGCTGGTAAAGACCGGTGCCGCTGATGACGACGGAATGCATGGGATGGAACCTTTGGTGTCGCGGAGCCTGGATGGCCCGGGTGTGGCAGGCAGTGTAGCCAGACTACATGCGGTGAGAACTGAGGGCCAGCTCCAGCTTTTCGCCGAGTTTGTGGACCGAAGGCGGTCAAGATCGGCGTAGAATCGCTCACCGGGCCCAAATTTTGGCGTCCGGTTTTTTTCGTCCGTACCACCCTCGCTGGTGGCTTCGCGGATGCAAAGCAGGCGTGACTCTTTCCCGAGACGCCACGCCGGCCGGATCTCCAAGTCAAGTGCTCGCAGCCCAGGGTCTGCACTGCATGAACGCAGCCCGAAACTTGCGAACGATTCGACTCATGGAAATCTTTGACTACGACAACATCCTGCTCCTGCCCCGCAAATGCCGCGTGGAAAGCCGCAGCGAATGTGACACCTCGGTCCAGTTCGGGCCCCAGCGCTTCAAGCTGCCGGTCGTCCCGGCCAATATGAAGACGGTGGTGGACGAACACATCACCGAGCACCTGGCCGCCAATGGCTACTTCTACGTCATGCACCGCTTCGACCTGGACACGGTGGCCTACGCCAAGTCCATGCGCAGCAAGGGCTTGCTGGTCTCCGTCAGCTCCGGCGTGCAGGCCGCGGACTATGCCGTCATCGACCGCCTGGCCGCCGAAGGCGTGGGCGCCGACTACATCACCATCGACATCGCCCACGGCCATGCCGAAAGCGTGCAGCGCATGATTGCCCACATCAAGCAGCGCCTGCCCGAGACCTTTGTGATCGCCGGCAATGTCGGTACGCCCGAAGGCGTGATCGACCTGGAGAATTGGGGCGCAGACGCGACCAAGGTCGGCATCGGCCCGGGCAAGGTCTGCATCACCCGGCTCAAGACCGGCTTCGGCACCGGCGGCTGGCAGCTCTCGGCCCTGAAATGGTGTGCCCGCGTGGCGACCAAGCCCATCGTCGCCGACGGCGGCATCCGCCACCATGGCGACATCGCCAAGAGCATGCGCTTTGGCGCCTCCATGGTGATGATCGGCTCGCTGTTCGCCGGCCACGAGGAATCACCCGGCAACACGGTGGAAGTCGACGGCAAGCTCTACAAGGAGTACTACGGCTCGGCCAGCGACTTCAACAAGGGCGAGTACAAGCATGTGGAAGGCAAGCGCATCCTGGAGCCCGTGAAGGGCAAGCTGGCCGACACCTTGCGCGAGATGCGCGAGGACCTGCAAAGCTCCATCTCCTACGCCGGAGGCCGCAGCCTGGCCGACCTGCGCAAGGTCAACTATGTGATCCTGGGCGGGGAGAACGCGGGGGAACATTTGTTCTTGTGAGCAAGCAAGGCTGTCGAACCCGAGCAACCCGGGTCCTGCACACCCTCAGACACAGGCTCCCTCAGCGACGGCTCGCATAGACTGCGGACCGCTGCCCTGCGGGGCCTTTTTGCTTGAGAGGCCCAGCGCTGACACCGCCCCACCATGAACCGCCCTGCCCTGAACACCTGGCGCCGCGCGCCCAAGTCCTTGCTGATTTGCCTGATCCTGCTGTCGCTGTGCTTGGGTCTGTTCGCGCGTGCCTTGGTCCGCGTGGAGCGCGAACGCCAGGCCTTGGCGGTGGGCCTGTGCATGCTGGACCCCGCGGGGCGCAGTTCCTTGATTCCCTGCCAGGACCGTTTCGCCCCGCGTGAAAGCTGGGCCGAGCACCTGCTAGACCTACTCTTTCCCTGAGGCGCTCGCCCCAGGCGCGGAGCCGCGCGCATGGTGGACAATCGCGCCATCCCTTTTTGTGCTTTTCCTCCCATCCATATTCCGGCCGAACAGGGGCCCGGGTGCTGGCTGAATGCTGGCACACCGGCCCCTTTGCCGTTTTCTCAGCAGCGACCCTTGTGCCATGACCGAACTTGCCAAATCGTTTGAGCCCGCCGCCCTCGAAGCCCATTGGGGCCCTTTGTGGGAGCAAAAAGGCCTGTACAAGCCCACCCTGGATGCGAGCCGCGAGTCCTTCAGCATCCAGCTGCCGCCGCCCAATGTGACCGGCACCCTGCACATGGGCCACGCCTTCAACCAGACCATCATGGACTCGTTGACGCGCTACCACCGCATGCTTGGCCACAACACCTTGTGGGTGCCGGGCACCGACCATGCCGGCATTGCCACCCAGATCGTGGTGGAGCGCCAGCTGGCCGAGAAGGGCGCCGAAGGCCAGAAGACCCGCCACGACCTGGGCCGCAAGAACTTCGTCGCCCGCGTCTGGGAATGGAAGCAGGAATCCGGCAACACCATCACCGGCCAGATGCGCCGCCTGGGTGACTCGGTGTCCTGGGACCATGAATACTTCACCATGGACGAGAAGCTCTCGCACGTGGTGCGCGACACCTTCGTCAAGCTCTACGACGAAGGCCTGATCTACCGAGGCAAGCGCCTGGTCAACTGGGACCCGGTGCTCAAATCCGCCGTGTCGGACCTGGAGGTCAGCAGCGAAGAGGAAGATGGCTTCCTCTGGCACATCCGCTACCCGCTGGCTGATGGTTCCGGCGATCTGACCGTGGCCACCACCCGCCCCGAAACCATGCTCGGCGACGTGGCCGTGATGGTGCACCCGGAAGATGAGCGTTATGCCGCCCTGATCGGCAAGCAGGTGACCCTGCCGCTGTGCGGCCGCAGCATCCCCGTGATTGCCGACGACTACGTGGACCGCGAGTTCGGCACCGGCGTGGTCAAGGTCACGCCCGCGCACGACACCAATGACTACGCCGTCGGCCAGCGCCACGGTCTGGCCATGATCTGCGTGCTGACCCTGGACGCCAAGATCAATGACGAAGCCCCCGAGGCCTACCGCGGCCTGGACCGCTTTGTCGCACGCAAAAAGATCGTCGCCGACCTGGAGGCCCAGGGCTTCCTGGTCGAGGTCAAGAAGCACAAGCTGATGGTGCCGCGCTGCGAGCGCACCGGCCAGGTGATCGAGCCCATGCTGACCGACCAGTGGTTTGTGGCCGTCAACAAGGTCAGCGCCAGCACCGGCCGCAGCATCGCCCAGGGCGCGGTCGATGCCGTCGAGAGCGGCGCGGTCAAGTTCTACCCCGAGCAGTGGATCAACACCTACAACCACTGGATGGGCAATATCCAGGACTGGTGCATCTCGCGTCAGCTCTGGTGGGGCCACCAGATCCCGGCCTGGTACGGCGAGAGCGGTGAGCTCTTCGTCGCCCGCGACGAGGACGAGGCCCGCGCCAAGGCCACGGCGGCCGGTTACAGCGGCACGCTGACGCGCGACGAGGACGTGCTGGACACCTGGTACTCCTCCGCCCTGGTGCCCTTCTCCACCCTGGGCTGGCCCGAGAAGACGCTGGAGCAGGACCTGTTCCTGCCCTCCACCGTGCTGGTGACGGGTTACGACATCATCTTCTTCTGGGTCGCCCGGATGATCATGATGACCCAGCATTTCACCGGCAAAGTGCCCTTCAAGCATGTCTACATCCACGGCCTGGTGCGTGATTCGCAAGGCCAGAAGATGAGCAAGAGCGAAGGCAATGTGCTGGACCCGGTGGACCTGATCCAGGGCGTGGACCTGGACACCCTGGTGGCCAAGTCCACCGTCGGCCTGCGACGCCCCGAGACCGCGCCCAAGGTGGCAGCCCGGGTGAAGAAGGAATTCCCCGAAGGCATGCCGACCTACGGCGCCGATGCCCTGCGCTTTACCATGGCCTCGTACGCCAGCCTGGGCCGCAACATCAACTTCGACACCAAGCGCTGCGAGGGCTACCGCAATTTCTGCAACAAGCTCTGGAACGCCACCCGCTTCGTGCTGATGAACACGGAAGGCCAGGACTGCGGTCTCCTGGAGCACACGAAAGAGCAATGCGCTCCGGGTGGTTCCGCGCACGGCTATCTGGACTTCAGCCGCGCCGACCGCTGGATCAGCAGCGAGTTGCAAAAGGTTGAGCTGGCCGTGGCCCAGGGCTTTGCCGAGTACCGCCTGGACAACGTCGCCAACGCCATCTACTCCTTCGTCTGGGACGAGTACTGCGACTGGTATCTGGAAATCGCCAAGGTGCAGATCCAGAACGGCAACGAGGCCCAGCAGCGCGCGACCCGCCGTACCCTGATCCGCGTGCTGGAAACCACGCTGCGCCTGCTGCACCCGATCGCGCCCTTCATCACCGAAGAGCTGTGGCAGACCGTGGCACCCATCGCCGGCCGCAAGAACACGGACTACATCGTCAGCGCGGCCTATCCCGTTGCCCAGCCCGAGCGCATCGACGAGGCCGCCTGTGCCTGGGTCCACAACCTCAAGGCCGTGGTCGGCACCTGCCGCAGCCTGCGCAGCGAGATGAACCTTTCGCCCGGCACCCGCGTGCCCTTGCTGGTCGGTGGCGACACCGGTTTCATCGCCGAAGCCGCGGCGCTGCTCAAAGCCCTGGCCAAGCTCAGCGAGGTGCAGATCATCAGCGACGAAGCCGCCTTCCAGGCGGCCAGCGCCAGCTCACCGGTGCTGGTCCATGGCGAAGCCCGCCTGGCCCTGCATGTGGAGATCGATGTGGCCGCCGAAACCGCGCGCCTGGCCAAGGAAATCGCCCGCCTGGACGGCGAGATCGCCAAGATCGAAGCCAAGCTGGGCAACGAGGGCTTTGTGGCGCGCGCGCCGGCGGCGGTGGTCGAACAGGAGCGTCAGCGCCTGAACGACTTCAGCGCCACCGTCTCTCGCTTGCGGGATCAGGCAGCTCGGCTGGCCCGCTAGCCCGAAACTCCGCCACCTCGGGTGGCGTAGCCAGGATCTCATCCATGCGCCGCGCCACCCCCCAGGCGGCGCGCGTGCGCGACTCGCGCGTGGTGCTGGCCAGGCGCGGTGTCACCTGCAAATTGTCGAGCCCATGCAGAGGCAGGCCCGGCTCCTGCAAGCCCGGCTCCAGGCTGTCGAACCAGGCCGCCAGCAGGCGCCCCTTGCGCAAAGCATCGGCCAGTGCGGCGTCATCGAAGATGGCGGAATGGGCGATGCTGACCAACACCTGCCCCGGCTTGGCAAAGCTCAGCACCCGCTCGCCGATCAGGCCACGGTAGCGTGGGAAGTAGTTCAGCTGCACGCAGACCCCTTCGCTGTGCTCCATCAGCTCGCGCAGGGGCAAGGGCTCGATGCCCCACTGGGCCCAGATCGGGTCGCTCTGGTGCAGGCTGGGGTCGTAGCCCACGACCCGGGTGCCGAAGGCCGGCAGCAGCTGCGCCAGCATGCGCGCGGCCGGCGTCATGCCGATCAGGCCCACCGTCACGCAACCGAGCTCGCGGCCCACCCACATGCCGTCCGAGCCTTGCACCGGCACGCGGCGCAGCAAGGCCAGCAAGGCGCCGACCATGAACTCCGCCTCGGCGCTCGCCGTGGCAGTCAAGCTGCGGATCACTTCCACATGGGCCGCGCGGCAGGCCGCCAGGTCGATGTTTTCACCGCCCGAGCTCATGCGTCCAACCACGCGCAGCCGCGGCGCGGCACGCAGCAGGGCCGCATCGACGGACACATTGGGCGGCAGGATCAGACCCTGCGTCTGATGCAAGGCCTCCAGCAAGCGCGCGGGCTCGGCGGCCAACTCCGGCGCAAACTGCACCGAATGGCGCTCGCTGAGCCACTGCATGACTTCGATTTCCAGCGGTTCTACGATCAGCAAAGTCATGTTTTGAATCGGTCCAGGGCAGGTCGAAGAGCCGTCATCTGCCCATGCAACAATGCGCGAAAGCAAATCAAGGAGTGTACTTTTATGGCGTCCAAGCCCAGCTCAGTCATCACCAAGGCCATCTTTCCCGTCGCCGGCCTGGGCACCCGTTTCTTGCCGGCCACCAAGGCCCAACCCAAGGAAATGTTGCCGGTGGTGGACAAGCCGCTGATCCAGTACGCCGTCGAAGAAGCCTATGCCGCCGGTGTGCGCGAGATGATCTTCGTGACCGGCCGCCACAAGCGACCGATCGAAGACCACTTTGACATGACTTTCGAGCTCGAGATAGCCCTCGAACAAGCGGGTAAGCAGGAGCTGCTCGAGGTGGTGCGCAGCGTCAAGCCCGATGACATGGAGTGTGTCTACGTGCGCCAGGCCCAAGCACTGGGTCTGGGCCATGCCGTTCTTTGCGGCCAGCGCCTGGTCGGCAACGAACCCTTCGCCGTGCTGCTGGCTGATGATCTGATGGTGGGCCCATCAGGTGGCCAACCGGTGCTCAAGCAGATGGTGGAGCAATTCGCCGAGTGGCGCGCCAGCATCCTCGCGGTGCAGGAAGTGCCGGCCGAACACACCCGCCGCTACGGCATCGTCGCCGGCAGCCAGGTCAACGAGCATCTGGTCGATGTGAGCCGCATCGTCGAGAAGCCGGCGCCCGAAGACGCCCCCTCGCGCCTGGCCGTGGCCGGCCGCTACATCCTCACGCCCGGCGTCTTCCACGAGATCGCCAACCAACCGCGCGGCGTCGGCGGGGAGATCCAGCTGACCGATGGCATCGCCGGCCTACTGCGCCGGGAGAAGGTGTTCGCCTACCGCTACGAAGGCAAGCGCTACGACTGCGGAAGCAAGGAAGGCTTTTTGCAGGCCAATGTGGAACTGGCCCTGGCGCACCCGCAGCTGGGCGCAGGTTTCCTTGACTACCTGCGCTCGATCGAGATCTGAGCGATCAGGCCGCGCCGGGCGCGAACACGCGCAGGCGGTGGCCATCGGGATCGCTGGCCGTGAAGGTGTAGCCAAAGTCCATGGCGGTGGGTGCTTGCAAGACCAGCACGCCGCGTGCGACCCAGGCCGCATGCACCGCATCCACTGCGGCCGCGCTGTCCTGGACAAAGGCCAGCTCGCTGCTGCCCCCCTGCCCGGCCGAGGCCGGCGCCACCGTGTCGCGCGCCCAGAGGCCCAACATCAGGCCCGGGGCCAGGGCAAACATGGCGAAGGTGGGCGAGGCCTCGACCGGCTCTGCAGCAAGGATCTGGCGGTAAAAGCTCGCGCTGGCGGCCGGGCTCTGCACGTGGAGCAGAACAAAGTGGGCCTGGCTTTGCAGGCTGAAGTTCGTGGGGTTCATGCTGGAAGTTGGCTGCGAGCCGTGGGTTGAAAGAGCCGCCATGCTAGGCAGCCGCCCTGTCAATTTCTGGCAGCAGCAGGCAGCCCAGGTGCTGCGCCAGTCGGCTCACTGCGCGGCGATGCCCTCGGCCTCGCGCCAGGCTTTCAACAAGACCTGGCGGCGCTGAGGGTAGCGCTGCTCCAGCACCTCCAGGCCCTCGATCTGGTCGCATCTGAAGCTGCGCCTCTCCCCGCGCAGTTCACACCACGCCACCAGCACACGGGCCTGATCGAAAAAACCCAGGGCAAAGGGCCAGACCACACGCTCGCTGCTGCGGCCTTTCAAGTCGCGGTACTGCAGCCTGACCTTGCATTCCTGCCGCATGGCGGCACGCAGCCGGGCCAGCACCTGGTCCAGGCGCGGCAGCGGCTCGCCCGGCCCCACCAGCAGGGCCGTGCTGTCCATCTCATGGCGCAGCCCGGCCGGCAACACGGCTGAAATCTTGGCCAGGGCGTGGCGCGCTGCCGCGGCCAGCACCTCATCATCAGCGCGGCCTGCCACCCATCGCGATCCCAACACCAGGGCCTCGACCTCGTCGGCCGAGAACATCAGCGGGGGCAAGGTGAAACCCGGTTTGAGTACATAGCCAAGGCCTGCCTCGCCCTCGATCTGGGCGCCCTGCGCCTGCAGGGTGGCGATGTCACGGTAGAGGCTGCGCAGGCTGATGCCCAGCTGCGCGGCCAATGTCGGGCCGGGCACCGGGTGGCGGTGCCGGCGCAGCAGCTCCATCAGGTCGAGCAGGCGCGCGGCGCGGGACATTGCTGAAGCGCTCTCAGTCGTAAATCGACTTTTCCGGCCGCCGCGCCAGCACCGCAATCGGCGGTGCCCAGCGCTCGCCACGCGGCTTCTTGCTGGTGACCAGGGTGATCTCGCTGGGCTCGAAGACCTCGACGTTGTGCGTGATCGGCGTGGTCAGCAGGTACTGCGCGCGCGTGGAGCGCAGGAAATGGCCGACCAGCTGGATGTTGCGCACGTCCAGGTGGGCAAAGGGCTCGTCGATGAAGACAAATCCGCCCGGCGAGTCATCGTCCTTCATCAGGCCCACCAGCAGGATCAGGCTCTTGAGCACCTGCTGGCCGCCCGAAGCCTCACCGTCGTTCAAACCCACCTCACCCTTGCCGTCGAAGTTGAACTTGACCTGCAGCCCCGCCTGGGCGAGCACCATATCGTCATTGTCCAGATGCGGCAGCTCGGCCTGCGCCATCACGCCGGCCAGCTCGCCCAGCTCCTGCACGTTCTTCTTGTAGCGACGCACCGTGGCGCGCAGCACATCGATGTAGCGCTCGCGGGCGTTGAAGGCGGCGATGCGAGCCATCTCATTGCTGGCGCGGCGGTCGTCAAGCTGGGCGGTCTGCTCCAGCACCGACACGCTCATGCGCGCATGCCGGTCCTGCACCTGCGGGTCGGTCTCCCAGACGCCGTTCTCCAGCTCCGCCTGCACATGGCGGCCGGCAATCTCGGCCTGCTTGGCGTTCTCGAACTCATCGCGCAAGGCCTGCAGCGCCGCCGGTGTGACCCAGGACGCCGGGAACCGCGCCTTGGCCGCACGCGATTCGCGTGCCTGGGCCAGCAACTCGCGCTTGCGGCCCTCATGCTCGCGCTGGGCGCGCCCGACGTTCTCTTCGCTGGCCTTGAGGCTGGCCTGGGCCGACTCGTAATCGCGCTCGCTGCGGCTGTGCTGGGTCAGGGCACGATCGTGCTCGGCATCGAGCGCGGTCATGCGGCCCGATGCCTCGACACGGGCCTGGCGTAGGGCCGGCAGGCGCTCGCGCACGGCGGCAAAGTCCTCGGCCTTCTCGGCCAGTTCCTGTGCGGCCTTGTGGCCCAGGGCAGCGCGCTGCGCATCCTTGAACTGGCGCTCGATCTCGGCCTGCTCCTTGGCGATGCGGCTCAGCTCCGCGTCGTAGCGGTTGAGTTCGCTCTCCAAGGCCTTGCGACGCGACTCCAGGGCCGACACACCGAACTGGAAGTCACGCGACTCGACCCAGAGGCTGCGGCCCCCACGGCCGTCCTTGTAATAGGCATCGGGTGTGATCCACTCGCCGCCGACCTTGGCACCGGCCTCGGTGTCCTTGACGCGGCGAATGCCGCCCAGTTGCCGGATCAGCCAGCCCGGGGCCTTGGCATTGAAGCGCAGGGCCGCGAGCAGGGAATCGGGCGGCACGCTGGCCGGCACGTTCTCGGCCTCGGCCACCACGTAATGGCGATAGCGCTCGCGCGAGGCCAGGGCAAAGGCATGGGCCTCGTCCCCGCTGCGCTGCAGTACCACCACCCAGCGCGAAGGCCGCAGCATGCCTTCGGCGGCGGCGCGCCAGCTTTCATCGGCGATGTCGATGCAGTCGGCCAGCACATGGTGAGCAATGCCGGCATCGTCCAGCGCGCGGCGGAAGCGCGTCACCTCGGCCGGCGGAGGCGGCAGGCGCTGGCCGCTCAAGGCCTCCAGCGCGGCCTGGGCCTTGCGGCTCTGGTCATTCGCTCGGGTGAAGGCTTCGCGCAGGCGGTGCTGTTCGCCGCTGAGCTGCTCCACGCGCTGGGCCAGCTCCTGCGCATCAGTCTCCACCGCGGCCAGGGTGCGCAGCTCTTCCTCGCGCTTGGCCAAGAGCTCCAGCGGCCGCTCCGCCTCGCGCGCGGCGTCAAAGGCGGCGCGGGTCTGGCGGCGCTCAGATTCCAATTCCACCAGGCGCTGCTTGGCGCGCTCCAGGGCCTCGAACAAGCTGTGCAGCTCGGCCCGGCGTGCGGCCTGCTGGCGCGCATCGGCGCCGGCAAACAGGCGCTGGCGGTGCAGCTCGCGCAGGCCCTGGGCCGTGCGCGCGCGCGCCTCGCTCCACTGCAGCACCGGCAGCACCTCGGTGGCCAGGCGCTCGCGCTCCTTCTGACGCAGCTGGTACTGCTGGAAGCTGTTGACGCGGTTGGCCAGGTCGGACAGCTGGGCCTGGGTGTGCGAGAGCTCGTGCGTGGCCTGCTCGACTTCTTTCAGCAAATGCTGCTGATGGCTGCGGGCCTGGTCGTAGCGGTCCAGCACCTCCTGGTCGCCGAAGACTTCAAACACCAGGCGCAGCAGCTCCTTGGGGCTGAGCTCGCACAAGCGGTCGGTCTGGCCCTGCTCCAGGGCCAGCACGCGGCCGATGGCGCGGGTCAGGCCAGCCGCTTCCAGGCGGCGGCGCCAGGCTTCGATGCCCATCCAGTCCTTGTCGCCGCGCTCGGCCAGGGCCTCGATCTCATGGACGCCGTCCACCATCATGTAGCGACGCTGCCAGTCGCCCCCATGGCGCTCGATGCGGCAGACCAGGGTCACCTGGTCGGCGTAGAGCAGGGAGCTGGCGAAGGGCCGAGAGCTGTTCTGGCGGCCGCGCGGGCGGTTGTCCACCAGGGCGCGCAGCCAGGCGCTCTCGGCATTGGCGTGGCGGGCATAGGTCTTGTACGTGCGGCCGCCCGAGCATTCCAGGCCCAGCAAGGTGCGCATGGCATCGAGCAAGGTGGTCTTGCCCGAGCCATTGGGGCCGGCGATGGTGATGATGGCGCCGTCCAGCGGCATGCTCACCCGCCGGCAATAGTCCCAGTGCAGCAGTTCCAGCGATTGCAGGTGAAACATCAGGTCTCGCTCTTGTTCTGTTCTTGTTCGGGCCGGGTTTGGGCGTCCAGCGCCGGCTCGGGCTCGGGCTCAGGTTCAGGCAGTTCAGGCTGGCGCGCCTTGGCAATGGCCGCGGCAATCTCCGGGTCGGTCGTGCGGGCCAGCACATCGCCCAGGGCGCCGTCCAGGATGCGCGGCGCAAGGGTGTCGTAGTCCAGCAGCAGATCCAGCAGCGGGCCCTCGGCAATATCCTCGCCGCGACGGGTGATGAAGCCATTGCGCTCCAGCAGCTTGAGGTTGCTGTCCAGGCGCATCTTCTTGCCCAGTTGGTTGCCGAAATCGGCCAGCAGGCTGCGGTAGCTCAGGGTTGGGCTGACGCTGGCCGCCGTGGGCAGGGGCTTGTCGGTGGCAAACATCTCGCCCTGCCCTTCTTCCTTGGCCTCGGCGCGCGCCACCTGGCGCTGGCGCTTGGGCAGCACGATCAGCGACCACAGCACCACCAGCAGGGCCACACCATCGCGCGGCAGGTCGAGGTTGTTATTGGCAGCCAGGCCGGTTTCGCCAAACACCGCCACCTCGGCCGGGCGCAGCATGGCCAGGCTGATGTGGTCGGCATAGAGGTTGTCGATCACGCGCAGGCCGACCGCGGCCAGGCGTTGGCCCAGGGCGTTCCAGACCTCCTGGTCGATCAGGGCGCGGCGCACCAGCGGGTGGCTGCGGGGCAGCCAGCGGCGGGCCAAGAGCTGCGCGGCCAGGGCGGCCGCGTCGTCGAGAGCAGCGCTCATGCTTGGTCTTCTTCCTTCGGTTCTTGTTGTTCTTCTGCAGATGCAGCGTCAGCCGGCGGGCGGCGCAGCACGCCGCGGCTCATCCAGCGGATGTACTCGTCATCGCACTCGCCCTGCTCGGCCGACCAGTGCACGCGCCAGGGCTGGCGCGCCATATCGCCGGTGGCACCGGTCAGATGCTGGGCCTCCTTGTCGCCCAGCAGGGGCAGCAGCTGGGCGCGGTAGCTGGCGCGGGCATAACTGCCGCCCAGCACGGCCGGGGCCAGGTCTTGCTCGACCTCGCCCGCCTCGCTCCAGCGCGTCAGCAGCGCCTGCATGATGGACATCTCGGGCGGCAGGCTCATCACCGCCAGCTCACCCTCGGGCGCGGCCTGGGCATGGGGCAAAGCCTCGGGCGTGGGCGCGGCCGGGCGGTCGCGTTCGAACTCGGCCTCGGCGGTGTCGAGCAGCTCATGCTGGGCCACCAGCACCGGGTGCACCGGGCGCGACAAGGCGCCCAGGGCCAGGTTCTCCAGAAAATGCACGCTCTGCAGCCAGCGCCGCACATCGGTGGTGGTGATGCCGGTGGAGCCCAGCGTGACGCGCTGGCGGTCGGCTTGCTGCAAGGCCCGGTTGAACTGGCTGGCCATGGACAGCAAACGCGCCTGGGCCAGGCCCAGCTCGCGCGCCAAGCGCTCGAGCCGGGCATTGCCCTGCTCCTGGGCCTGCACCATGATGGCGGAAAGCGCCTCGCTGGCCTTCTCGACCAGGCTGAGCGCCCGGCCGAAACGCTGGCGGGCGCGGCGCAGGTGGAACTCCGAGCCGCTGGCGATCGCGTCGGCGAACTCGTCGTAGAGGCGCGAGAGCTGGGCCTGCAAATGCTGCAGCTGAGCCGGGTCCAGGGTGCCCAGCTGGTGGGCACCGGCCACATTGGCCAGCAAGGCGCTGAGGTCGGCGTCCTGCTGGGCGCTGCTGCTGACCAGGGGCTGGAGCAGACCCAAGAGCTGCTGAGCCAGAGGCGTGACGCCGTAATGCTGGTTGGAAGGGTCCCAGGCCAGCAGATCGGCCTCGCGCAGGCGCTTGAGCACCAGCTCCAGCGGCTCGTCGCGCAGCATGTGGAAATGCTGGTTGAGCGCCTCGCGGCTGATGCGCGAGGCCGGCATGGCCATCACTTCCAGGAACACCCAGACGCGCAGCTTGACCAGGCTGGCCGGGCCGTGAAAGAGCGCGCGCAGGCCGGCCATCAGGCCATCCTGCCGCTCCATCTGCCACAAGAGCTGCGCCTCACCGGGGGCAGCCGCGTCGCGAAAAAAATCTTCAAAGCGAGCTTCGTCTTCGCTCGCTGGGTTTGGGGTCTCCCGCATGGCCGTGATTATCCCCGCTGGCGCGCCCATTTCCGGACCGCAGCCCCGCGGAAGTTCAGAGCTGGTCGATCTCCTGCGTGTCGCCAAACAGCGAGGCGCGGAAGGCCGGTGCCGAGTTCTTGTCGTCCATGGCCCAGAGCAGGATGGCCTGGGCCGACATGGGGCGGGCAAACAGATAGCCCTGCAGCTCGTCGCAGCCCATGGCCACCAGCACCTGCTGCTGGCCCTGGGTCTCCACGCCTTCGGCCACCACGCGCAGGCCCAGGGCATGGGCCAGGCGGATGACGGCATCGACCACCGCGCGGGCATCGGCGCTGGCCACCAGGTCGGTGACAAAGGCCCGGTCCACCTTCAGCTCCTGGGCCGGCAGCTGGCGCAGATAGCTGAGCGAGGAATAACCGGTGCCGAAATCGTCGATGGACAAGTGCACACCCAGCTCGCCGAGGCGGCGGAAGGTGTCCTGGATGGCCTGGGTGTTCTCCATCACCACCGACTCGGTGATCTCGCAGGTCAAGAGGGTCGGGTGCATGCGCGAGGCTTCGAGCGCCTTCTGGATGCGATCGACAATGTCGGCCTGGCGCATCTGCTGCGCCGAGAGATTGATGGCCACGCGCATGCGCAGGCCGCTCTCGCGCCAGACCTGGGCCTGGCGGCAGGCCGCATCGATCACCCAGTTGCCCAGCTCGCGCATGAAGCCAAAGCGCTCGGCAATCGGAATGAAGATCACCGGCGACACCATGCCGCGGGTCGGGTGGTGCCAGCGCAGCAAGGCCTCGGCGGCCGTGACCTCACCGCTGCGCGCATCGATCTTGGGTTGAAAATACAGCTCGAGCTGGTTGCGCTCAACCGCATGGCGCAGGTCACGCAGCAGATCCAGCTGCTCACGCGTGTCACCGTCCATGCCGGCGGCATAAAAGCAGTAGCAGGCGCCGCCCAGGCGCTTGGCGGCGCTCTTGGCCGCGTCCGCGCAGGCCAGCATGCGGGCCTTGCCGCCGTCGAGCGGATAACGGGCAATCCCCGCCGAGCAAGAGATCGCCAGCTCGCGCCGGTCCAGCAGATAGGGCCGGGCCAGCTCGGCCAGGACCCGGGCCGCAAAACTGGCCACCGCCTCCTTGCTGCCTGCCTCGTGCAAAAGGATGGCGAACTCATCCCCGCCGATCCGGGCCGCCACATCGTGCACGCCCAGACAGCCGCGCAGGCGATCGGCCGCCAGACGCAGCAAGGCATCACCCTTGTCATGGCCGAAGCTGCTGTTGACGGGGTTGAAACCATCGAGATCGAAGAGCAGCAAGGCCAGCGGCTGCTCCTTGGCATCGCTCTCCAACACCGCCTGCGCCAGCTGTCGCTCCAACCCCAGGCGCGTGGCCAGGCCGGTCAGCGGATCGGTGAAACGGGCGTCGCTTTCCTTGTCCGCCGCCACTTGCATCTCGCCCACATGGCGCAGCAAGGCCGGCAAGGCCCGGGTCATGAGCAGCACCAGCAAGAGCAAGGCCAGCTCGCGCGCCCCCAGCGCCCAGCGCGGCCACATCGCCAGCACCGCCTGCCAGCGGGCCTCACCAAAGCCCTCGCCCGCCTCGGGCCCGCTGAGCAGCAGGCGCACGCCCAGCGGCAGCAACACCGCCGCCGCCATCACCACGCCACGCAAGCCGCGCGCCGCGAGTGATCCGCCGTTCAGCCACAACAGGCCGGCCACGGCCAGCAAACTCAAGACACCCGCCGCCGGCGCCATCGGCACGCGCGCCAGCAGCAGCCCCTGCCCGGCTGCCAGCAGCAGAGCCCACAGGCCCATGGCCACGCGAAAGCCGTTGCTCAAGGCGCGACGCGGCTGCAAGGCCTGGAGCAAGGAGCGCGAGGCGGCATAGGCCATCAGCAGGGATAGGAGCAGGGGCACCGCCGGCGTATCTGCCGACATCCACGGCCACCACAGGCCCGCGGCCAGCAAAAGGCTGCCCAGCCAGCGGCTGCGCGGCACGCCGCGTGGCTGCACATTCAGCTGAGCCATGGCCCGGGCCTGTGCGCCCGCCAGCAGTGCGGCCGCACTGAGCAGCAGCCAGCCGGCCGGCAGCAACCCAAACAGCAGCACGCATGCACTGCCGCGCAGCCAGGGCCAGGCCGACTGCCAGCTGGCCGGCAGGCTGTGCAAGAGCGTCTGCATCAGCAGATCCGGGTCAAGTGCGTTCAAGGCATCCACGCCAGACGCCCAGCTCCCGTGGGCCGAGGAAAAAACAGCAGGTCCATGATCGAGCAGCCTAGCGCGGCTGCGGCCACAAGGCCGCGGAAAACTAAGCCACTTTGCCCACTTTGTTTCGCCAGACGCAAACGGCGGCGCGAGCTCAAGGGCCGGCGAGGCGGCGCAACAAGGAGAACAGCGGGGTGAACAGCAGCGCGAAGCCCAGGAGATTGCCCAGCACCGTCCACCAGAACTGGCGCCGGAACGCCGGCTTGCTGGACTTGTGGCGCAAGAGCTGCTGCGCCAGCAAAGCGCCCGGCCAGCCTCCCGCCACAGCCAGGCCGTGCAAAGTGCCCTCACGCACCCGCCAATGCCCCAGCCGCGCGGCCCGCTTGTCTCCGGCGTAGACGATGAAGGTGGCCAGGCTCAGCGCCATGTAAGCGCCCCACAACGCCGGCGGCAGGCCCCAGAGCAGGTGGCAGCTCAGATAGGCCGCAGCGAAACCAGGGATCAAGAGCAAGCCAGCGCTACCCGCGCTTGCGCTCGGCCGCCGCGCAGGAGCGGCCGGCGCCGCCCGAGGCCGCCGCACCCGCACCGCCCGCCGCTTGCCCTGGCCATCCACACCGAGCTCGAAACTGAAAGTTTCCCCCTGCTGGGGCCGTTGCGTCAGCAGTTCGAAATCACGGATGTGGACGAACAGCTTGGCGTCTGGCGCCGAGGGCGAGCGCACAAAGCCATAGCCTTTGCTGTCGTCCCACTGGATCAGGATGCCGGTGTGGCGCATGGACAAAAAACAAGAAGAGAACAGTGAACCCGGCGAGCGAGTCGCGCCGACGAAAAAAGGCCCGCCAGGACGAACCTTGGCGGGCCTTTTGATCTTAGTGCAGCTCCGGGTCAGAACCCGGTTCGCTCAGCAGGCGCTGCGCTGCAGCGCAGGCTTCAGCGGCCGAAACCGCTGCGGCGCGGGCCGGCCGGGCCGCCACGCTTGGCGCCCGGGCCGCCAGGGCCACGCGACTCAAAACCGCCGGGGCGGCGGTCGCCACCAAAGCTGGGCTTGCCACCGAAGGCCGGCTTGTCGCCGAAGCTGGGGCGATCGCCACGCGGGGCGAAAGCAGGCTTGTCACCGCGGGGGGCGAAGCCGGCATTGCCGCGATCAAAGCCACGGTCAAAACCACGCTCAGCCGGTGCACGGTCGAAGCCGCGGTCTTGGCCACGGTCGAAACCGCGATCGAAGCCACGATCCGAACCACGATCAACAGGACGCGCATCAGGGCGGAACTCACCACCACGCGGCTCGAAGCCTTGCGGGCGGCCACCGTCACGGTTGTCACGAACGAAAGGACGACCCGCATCGCGGTGGAAAGGCTTGCCGCCACCGAAGCTCTTGCCGCCGAAGCCGGGCTTGCCACCCCAGCCCGGACGGGCACCGCGGTCTTCAAAACCACCGGCGCCGGCAGGACGCGGCGGGAAGATGCGCGGCTCTTGCGACTTCGGCTCCAGGCCTTCGATCTGCGCCGAAGGGATGGTCTGGGTCGTGAACTGCTGGATGCGGCGGATCATGGACACATCGTCACGCGTGGCCAGGGTCACGGCCAGGCCTTCACGGCCGGCACGACCGGTGCGGCCGATGCGGTGCACATAGTCCTCGGCCTTCATGGGCAGACCGTAGTTGATCACGTGGGTGATGGTGGGCACGTCGATGCCGCGGGCGGCGACGTCGGTGGCCACCAGCACGCGCACTTCACGACGGCGCAGGGCCATCAGCACGCGGTTGCGACGACCTTGCGGCATACCACCGTGCAGGGGCGCCACGGCATGGCCCAGCTCCTGCAGGCGCTCGCTCAGCCAATCGGCATCGCGCTGGGTGCTGGTGAAGACCAGGGCCTGGTCGACATCCTTGTCGGCCAGCAGATGCTCGAGCAACTGGTCCTTGTGGTTGTTGTTGTCGGCCCAGTGCAGACGCTGGGTGATGTTTTCGTGGGTATCGGTGTGCGAGGCAACATCGATGCGCTGCGGCTCGCGCAGCAGATCGTTGGCCAGACGGCCGACGTGACCGGCGAAGGTCGCGCTGAACATCACGGTTTGGCGGGTGGCGGGGATACGGTCGGCGATGAACTTGATGTCATCGATGAAGCCCATGTCCAGCATGCGGTCGGCTTCGTCCAGCACCAGCATTTCGACGTTGTCCAGCACGGCCTTGCCGGACTGGATGTGGTCCATCAGACGGCCCGGGGTGGCGATCAGGATGTCCAGGGGGCCGCTCAGCTGGCGCAGCTGCAGGGCATAAGGCATGCCGCCCAGCACGGTCGACAGCTTCAGGCCTTGCACATGGCGGCCGTAGGTTTGGGCAGCCTTGGCCACTTGCATGGCCAGTTCACGGGTGGGGCACAACACCAGCACGCGGGGGCCTTGCACACGGCCTTTTTCGCGGCGAGTGTTCTCGCCACCGGCGGCGGCGGCAGCGGCTGCACGGGCTTCGATGACCTTCTGCAGCGCGGGCAGGGTGAAGGAAGCGGTCTTGCCGCTGCCGGTACGCGAGGACACCATCAGGTCCACGCCCTTCAAGCCGGCGGGGATCGCCAGGGCTTGCACTTCGGTGGCGGTTTCGTAACCGGAATCCTTCACGGCACGCAGCAGGGACTCGTGCAAACCTAGATTTTCAAAACTCATATCTTCTTTCAACAAAGCCATGCCCCGCCTCGCAAAAACGAGACGAAAACACGCGCATGCCACGCAACAAAAAAATGCGCGTCACGCCAGTAAAGTCGCTGGGAGAAAGCTCGCGTCGTGCACCGGGACTTGAAGGGGACAGCCGGGCAAAAGCCAGCCGATTGGTGCCAGGTGCGGCGCCGGGGGAACAGTCAAAGCGACGGCATCGCCGCCGACCGAACCCGAAGGGTGTTCAGCACACCATCCCGGTGAGGGATGTTCGCGAGGCCTGGGGCGCGCCCGGGATTTCGCGTCACTGAGCGCAACATGCCCAAAAACTCGTGAACGAGTGTTTGACTGTGGTCAGCGGCCTGAACGAGGTCAGAGGAGACGAACGAAATGCAAAACAGCTTCAGCTGCAAGCAAGACCACGACTATAGCACACTAGGGTTTTCACGGAAGCTTCATCGCGCCGTCAAATTCAGATTTATCTGAGTTGCGCGTCGAAAGCCTCAAGAAGAAACGGCCGGCCGTGACAAGTTCACGACCGGCCGCACACTCGGAAAGACGCTTGTTCTGACGCCTTGTCTCAGGCCACCAGGTCCAGCAAGGCCGCCAGGGCCGAGGCCAGGGCCGAGAGGTAGTCGGCCAAGGCCTCGCCCTGCAGCAGTTGCAGGCCGGCGTCACCGTCCAGGCTGCAGGCCGGCATGGCCTCACGGGTGTCTTGCAGCTGCAGCAAGGCGGCTTCGAAACCGCTTTGTGCCTGCAGCTGGATCAGCGGCAAGCCGCGCGAGTCCTCATCGGCCACACGAGCCAGGCGCTCTTCCAGCACCGATTCACCCCAGGCCAGCTCCAGATTGAGCAGGCCGCAGCGCGGCACCTGCAGATCCAGGCCTTGCGCCGCCGCATCGCTGCACAGCAGCACGCTGGCTCGAGCATCCTGGCGCCAGCGCTCGGCCAGAGCCCGGCGCTGCGCCAGTGGCAGCGAGGCCGGAATGGCGACCTGCGCAATGCCGGCCGATTGCAGCACCGGCTGCAGCTGGGCGAGCGCGTCGTCCCACTGGCTGCATACCCAGAGGCGATCCAGGGCCTTGCCCTGCAGCTCGCGGGCCACCGCCGCCACGGCCAGCAGCTTGGGCGCCTCGGCCTGACGGCCAGGTTCTGCGGCATCGTCCAGCAGCTGCGGGCTGATGGCCAAGCGGCGCAGGGCTTGCACCGTGCGGTTCAGCTGCAACTGCTCCGCACCCGAGACAAAACCGCTGCGCTGCCAGCGCGCCACCGCCTGGCGCAGGCTGGCCAGCAGCGGCGCTTGGAGGGCCTGCTGCGCTTCGCTCAGCGGCACAGCACGCAACTGCACCAGGGCCAGCGGCAGATTGGGCAGCAGCTCGGCCTTGGCGCGGCTGAACACCAGGCGCTCGAGGGTCTCGTCCACATCACCCAGTGACATGAAGCCGGTCACGCGGCCCGAGCCGTCGCGGTGCACATGCTCGGCCAGGAAATCGGCCAGCGGGCCCTGGCGGTGGCAATCCAGCAGCTCCACCAGGGGCAACAGGATTTGCGGCTGGCTGTTGAGCAACTGGCTGCTCAGCATCAGCACAAAGCCGCCGCGCGCATCGAGCTGCTGCAGGCGCTCCAGCGTGGCCGCATCCAGGCGCTGAGCTTCGTCGACGATGACGAGATCGGCGCCATGCGCTTGCAGCGCATCCAGATCCTGGGCCAGGGTGTTGAGTGCGGCAATCTTGATCTCGCCGGCGGCGGCCAGTTGCTCGCGCCGCACCGCCGCATCGCCCCAGACCAGGCTGGCGCGGCGGTGGCTCAGGCTTTGCGCCTCGCTGAGCCAGCGGGTCTGTGCCGACTCCGCGCACAGCAGCAGCACGCGCTCCACGCCAAAGTGACGCAGCATCAACTCGGCCGTGCCCAGCGCCGGGGCGTAGAGGCCCAGCCCCAGATCGTCGGCCACCAGGCTGCGACCGGCGCAGGCGGCGAACAGGGCCGCCTCCAGCTGGTAGTGGGGCAGCGGCAACTTCAAAAGATTGCGCAAGCCCTCGCTGTCAAACAGCTGCGGATATGCCTGGCCCAACAGGCGCACCCGCTCGGCCGCATCGGCGGCCAGGGCCAGGTGTTGCCAGACGGCGTCCGACACCCGCAGCTCATGGCCGGCCTCGGCCGCCTGGCTCAGCAGCCCGGCCACGGCGCTGGCGCCCGCCAGCTTGCCTTGAGCAATGCCACGCAGCACGGCCTGAACCTCGGCCGCCAGCGCCTCCGGGCAGGAGGGCGAAGCACGCCAGACCAGCTGGCGGCGGGCGCCGCCACCGAGGTCCAGCTCGCTGTGCTCGGCCTGCCAACCGGCCGCCAGGCGATCGCGCAGCTGAGTGAGCAGGAACTGGCCATGCTCGCAGCCGGCCGGATCGCTGAGTGCAAAGCTGCGGCAGCTGCACTGCAAATCGCGGGCACGCGGGCCACGCAGGCTCAGCTGCCAGCGCTCACCGCCCTCGATGGCTTGCACCTCGTAGCGGCCGAACAGGCGATCGCTGCGGGCCTCCAAGATGAACCGAGGGGCCGGCGCTGGTGCGGGCTTCGGAGCCGGGGCCTCGACTGGCGCCGACTGCACAGCGGGCACTGCTTGCGGCGCTTGCGGCTGGTTCGGCGCAGTACGGGTCGAAGTCGCAGCCGGCCTTGATTTGCCGTTCTTGCGCTGAGATTGCTGTGCCTTGGCTGGGGCCGGAGCAGCAGGCGCGGCGGGCGAGACCGGAGCAGCTGCAGGAGCCGCTGGAGCCGGTGGAGTTTCAGCGTCCACACTCACCGCCGCAGGCTTCTTCTTGGCCTTGGCCGCCGTCGTTTTGACAGGCTTGGCGGCAGCCTGAACCTCAGCAGGAGCAGGAGCTTGCACCTCCGGTTCCGCCTTCTTCTTGCGAGCCTTGGTGGCTGACTTCGCAGGCGCAGGTGCCGGAGCGCTGACCGGCTCGGCGGTGGCGGCTGCGCGCTTGGTTGTCTTCTTGCTGGCCGTCTTGACCGCAGCGGCAAGCGGCTCGGCGGTCGCGGGTGCTGTGCTCACGGTCTTGGAGGCCGCCGCCTTGCGCGCTGACTTGGCAGCGGGGGCTTCAGCGACCTTGGTGGCCTTGGCGACTTGAGCGGTCTTGACAGCCTTCTTGCTCGCCACGACGGGCTCGCTGCCAGCCTTCGGGGCGGCAGCGGCTTTCTTGGCGGGTGCCGCCTTCTTGGCCGGCGCAGTCTTGGCAGCCGCCTTGCTGGGCGCCTTGGCTTCCGCCTTGACGGCGGGCTTGGAGCTCGCCTTCTTGGCGGGCGCTTCAGCGGTCACCGCGCGGTTGGCCACCGCCTTCGTGGCCACGGTCTTCTTGGCCGCTGCCTTTGTGGCTTCCGCCTTTTTGGGCGCCGCTTTGGCGGGGGCCGATTTCTTGGCCACAGCGCTCGGGGCCACCGCCTCGGTCACGGCCGCAGCCTTGGCTTTCTTGGCGGGCGCGGTCTTGATCGCCGTCTTGGGCGCTGTTTTCTTGGCCGCTGCGGCCGGCTTGGCGGCGGCAGTGCGTGCTTGGGTTTTGGTAGCCATGGGGATTCAGTCAGATGGTCGCAACAGGGTGAGGCCTTGAGCGCAACTCAATGCTCGCGCTTCTTGTTTCATTCAGAGCGGCAGCTCACCCGGGTTCAGCAGGCTGGCAGGACACCAACCGCGCAGGCTGTTAAAAAATGCAAGGGCTTGGGCGCGCTTCAGATCGCTCTTCATCAGCTGCGCCTCGCGCAGCCGCCCTTCTTGCAGCAGTTCTTCTCGGTAAACACCGGGCAGAAGCCCGGCTTGCAGGCGTGGCGTCAACCACTGCCCCTCAATTTGCACGGCGATATTGCCAAAGCTGCACTCGGTCAGTTCCCCGGCCTCGTTCCACAGCAAGACATCAAATGCCCCAGCGGGCTTGGTCGCGGCGAAGGCCTCGTACACCTCTCGCCGCGTGGTCTTGTGCTGGATGAACTCGGCCGCCGCCCCTTGCGAGGCGATGGCATGTGCAGCCAGCGCGAGTATCACGCAATTTGGTGTCGGCTCCAGCGGCGTGGCGCGCATTTGCAGGCCCGCTTGTGCGCAGAACGTGAGGCGCACACGCCATTCACCCTGGGCATGCGCGGCCGCCAGATCGGCCAATGCGGCGCGCACATCGGGCAGCTTGGGCTTGAGCCCGAAATGCTGGCAGGTGCGCTGCAAACGGGCCAGATGGCCGCTCAGCCGCACCCACTGCCCCCCGGAGAGTCGCAGTGTTTCCAGCGCCGCCACCGGCGCCTGGGCCCGCAGCAGAAAGCGCGCCTTGGCTCGCCACTCGGCCACCTCGGCCGCGGCTTCGGAATCGAGCGTGATGGCGCTGCCGACGCCGGCCGACAGAGGGGCGGCATCGGCGCCCTCACCCTGCTCCACCGTGCGGATCGGCACGTTGAAGGTGGCCACGCCGCCGGGCTGCATCAGGCCCAGCGCGCCGCAATACCAGCCGCGCGGCTGCGGCTCCAGCTCGGCAATGATCTGCATGGCCCGCACTTTCGGCGCACCGGTCACCGAGCCACACGGAAACAGGGCCGCGAACAGCTCCGACAAGCGCAGACGCGGCCGGCTGACGGCGCTGATGGTGGATGTCATCTGCCAGACGGTCGGCAAGGCATGCAGCTCGAACAAACGCGGCACACGCACGCTGCCAAGCTGGGCCACGCGGCCGATGTCGTTGCGCAGCAGGTCCACGATCATCAGGTTCTCGGCCCGCTCTTTTTCGCTGGTGCGCAGATGGGCCTGGGCCGCCTCGTCTTCCACCACATCGCGGCCACGCGCCGCCGTGCCTTTCATGGGCTGGGCGGCCAGGAGCCAGCTGTGCTGGGCATCGGGCACGGGCCGCCAGTCAAAGAACAACTCGGGCGACACGCTGGCCACCCCCGCCTCGCGCAGGAATAGCGAGAAGCCGCCGGGCTGGCTGCGATGCAAGGCTAGGAAAAAGGTGGCCAGATCGACCCCAGGCGACAGGCGGGACAACAACCGCGTGGTCAGGTTGACCTGGTAGCAGTCACCACTGCGAATCCACTCGCGGATGCGCTCGATCTGCGCCGACTCAGCCACCTCGTCCTGGGCGTCGACCCAGCTTTCGGTGAGCAAGTCGGACGACGACGCCGCAGCATCGGGCCAGGGCTGCGGCGCTTGCTCGTACACCGCGAACTCGGCCAGAGGCGCGCTGCCCGCGGACTGGGTGCGCAGCGCCGGGTCGAGCGCAGCAGCAGCCTCGTAGCGCAGGCCGCCCAACACCCAGGCGCCGGCACGGCTGGCCGCATGCGCGGCATCCAGCACGGCGGCGACTTCATCGGGGGCATGGGCACGCAGCCAACGCGCCGGCGGCGCGTAAAAAGCGCCCCGCACCCGTTCGCCGTCTTCACGCGCCAGCGGGTGGCGCGGGAAATCAAAAGCCGCCCAGAGTGCGGCGGCCAAGGGCGCCGCGGACTCAGCCATGGGCCGCCATCCTGCTCAAGAACATGGCTGGAGGATGAAAACGAGAGGGATCAAAGAGACAGGAAGTGCTCGCGGTAATAGGCCAGCTCATCGATGGACTCGTGGATGTCAGCCAGGGCCGTGTGGGCCTGGGCCTTCTTGAATCCGTCGAGGATGCCGGGCTTCCAGCGGCGTGCCAGCTCCTTGAGCGTGGACACATCGAGGTTGCGGTAGTGGAAGAACTCTTCCAGCTTGGGCATGTAGTTGGCCAGGAAGCGGCGGTCCTGGCAGATGCTGTTGCCGCACATGGGCGATTTGCCGGCCGGCACATACTGCTTCAGGAAAGCGATGGTCTGGGCCACGGCCTCGTCCTCGCTGATGGTGGAGGCCTTGACGCGGTCGATCAGGCCGCTCTTGCCATGCGTGCCCTTGTTCCAGGCATCCATCTTGTCCAGGGTCTCGTCGCTCTGGTGGATGGCAAACACCGGGCCTTCGACCCGGACATTGAGCTGCGCATCGGTGACCACCACGGCGATCTCGATGATGCGGTCGGTCTCGGGGTAGAGGCCGGTCATTTCCAGGTCGATCCAGATCAGGTTCTGGTCCTTGATGGGCAGCAGGGGCGCGGCGTCGGCCGGGGCGGAAGGGGTCAGGTCGCTCATGGGCAGGGCTTTCAATGCAATCAGTGCGCCGCATTGTCGCAGCCCTACACTTGCCACCCATGTTTGCAAGCCTTTCCCCGACCCTCCACCCCACGATGCTGAGCCTGGCCTTTGCCCTGGCCCTGCTGCTGTCCCTGGGCCTGAAATTCTGGTTGAGCAGCCGCCAGGTGCGCCATGTGATGCAGCACCGCGGCGCCGTGCCGGCCGCTTTTGCCGCCACCGTGCCCCTGGCCGCGCACCAGAAAGCCGCCGACTACACCGTGGCGCGCAGCCGCTTCGGCCTGCTGAACCTGGCCTTCGACAGCGCCCTGTTGCTGGCCTGGACCCTGCTCGGCGGCCTTGATCTGCTCAACAGCTGGGTGCATGCGGCCACGGCCGAGCGCTTCGGCCCCATGGTTTATCAGCTCAGCCTGCTGGTGGCGTTCACCCTGGTCGGCAGCCTGCTGGACCTGCCCTGGGAGCTGTACAACACCTTTCGCATCGAGCAGCGCTTCGGCTTCAACCGCATGACGCTCAAGCTCTATGTGGCCGATGCGCTCAAGGGTGCCCTGGTTGGCGCTCTGATTGGCCTGCCGATTGCGGCCCTGATTCTGTGGCTGATGGGCACGGCCGGCAGCATGTGGTGGCTGTGGGCCTGGGGCAGCTGGATGGGCTTCAATCTGCTGATCCTGGTGCTCTACCCCACCGTGATCGCGCCACTGTTCAACAAGTTCACGCCCCTGCCCGACGAAGCGCTGAAAGCGCGCGTCGAGGGCCTGATGCAGCGCTGCGGCTTTGCCTCGCAAGGCCTGTTCGTGATGGATGGCAGCCGCCGCTCGGCCCATGGCAATGCCTATTTCACCGGCTTCGGCCCGGCCAAGCGGGTGGTGTTCTTCGACACCTTGCTGCAACGCCTCAACGGCAGCGAGGTCGAGGCGGTGCTGGCCCATGAGCTGGGCCATTTCAAGCACCGTCACGTGCTCAAGCGCATGCTGACGATGTTTGCACTGAGCCTGGCCGGCTTTGCCCTGCTGGGCTGGCTGGGCACGCAGGCGGGCTTCTACATCGCCTTCAATGTGCAGCCCAATATGGCGGCGCCGAACGACGCGCTGGCCCTGCTTCTCTTCATGCTGGTGGTGCCGGTGTTCAGCTTCTTCTTCACGCCGCTGGGCAGCCGGATGTCGCGCCGCGACGAGTTCCAGGCCGATGCCTATGCCTGCGCCCATGCCAGCGGCGCTGAGCTGTCCTCGGCCCTGCTCAAGCTGCATGAAGACAATGCCGGCACCTTGACGCCAGACCCGGTCTACGCCGCCTTCTACTACTCGCACCCGCCGGCCAGCGAACGCCTGGCCGCCATCGCGCGCCAGCCCTCGGGCACGGCGGCGCCGGTGGCCTTGCAAGGGGCGGCCTCGTGAGCCAGGCCGGCAAGTTTGCGCAGCTGGACCTGGGCCTGGTGGTGCGCGGCCACGGCCGGCACTACATCGTCGAGGACGCCGAAGGCCAGCGCCGGGTCTGCCACCCGCGCGGCAAGAAAAGCGATTGTGTGGTGGGGGATCAGGTGCGCTGGGCGCCGTCGGGCTCGGACGAAGGGGTGATCGAAGCGGTGGAGCCGCGCCGCAACCTGCTGTTCCGCCAGGACGAATGGAAGACCAAGAGCTTCGCCGCCAACCTGGACCAGTTGCTGATCCTGGTGGCGGTGGAGCCGGTGTTCAGCGAGAGCCAGCTCTGCCGCGCCATGATCGCGGCCGAAAGCGCCGGCATCGCCACCACGATTGCGCTGAACAAGACCGATCTGCCCGGCACGGCCCATGCCCGCGAACGCCTGACGCCTTACCGCGCCATGGGCCTGCCGATGATGGAACTGGCCATGAAGGCCGAGCCCGACGCCGCGCGCGCCCAGTTGCTGCCCTGGCTGCAAGGCAAGCGCAGCTTTGTGCTGGGGCCCAGCGGCACCGGCAAGAGCACCTTGATCAATCTGCTGGTGCCCGACGCCAAAGCCCAGGTCGGCGATATCTCGGTGGCCCTGAACTCAGGCCGCCACACCACGACCACCACACAGTGGTACTGGGTCGATGCCCAGCGCGAGAGCGCCTTGATCGATTCGCCTGGCTTTCAGGAATTCGGCCTGCACCAGATCGACCCGGCCGCCCTCGCCCGCCTGATGCCTGACCTCAGCGCCCACGCCGACCACTGCCGCTTCTACAACTGCAGCCACCAGCACGAGCCGGGCTGCGGCGTGCGCGAAGCCGTGGATGCAGGACTGATCAGCGCCTCACGCTACCGCATCTACGGCGAGATCCTGGCGGAGCTGTCGAACAAGCGCTACTGACTCCGGACCGTATGCGAGGGCGCAGGCATCAACTGACTTTGGGTTTGCTCGTGGGACCCTGCAGCCCCTGCCGCCACCGGGCTCATGGTTCCGGGGTCGGCCCTGGCGGGCCGACTTCCCTGCGCTGCTCGCGCCTCGGGGCTGG
>NZ_JBXAGJ010000024.1:0-95329 GCF_058794035.1 Roseateles sp. GW835-FHT13E02 | reverse complement strand
CGACCCGCGAACCATGAGCCCGGCGGCGGGCCGAGACACCGCAGCGAGAAAGATCAATCAAGACAGCGGAAGTCCGCAATATGCCGTCTGCAGCCTCCCTCGCCACACAAAAAAAGCCGCCCGATCCAAAGACCGGGCGGCTTGTTCTCAATCCGGTACCGCGCAGTGATCAAGCCCCTGCGCAGCCCGTCCTAAAACATCACTTGTGATACGCCGTCTCGCCGTGCGAGCTGATGTCCAGACCTTGGCGTTCGTCTTCTTCGCTGACGCGCAGGCCGATGACCAGGTCCACCAGCTTGTAGGCGACCACCGAGACCACAGCCGACCAGATCACGGTCACGCCCACAGCCTTGGCCTGCGTCAGCACCTGGCCGGCGATGGTGTAGGCATCGGCCGTCACCATGCTGACCGTCACCCAGTCAGCGACCAGGCTGGGGCCGCCCAGATTGGGCGAGTTGAAAACACCGGTCAACAGGGCACCGACGATGCCGCCCACGCCGTGCACGCCGAAGACATCGAGCGAGTCGTCTGCGCCCAGCAGCTTCTTCAGACCCGACACGCCCCAGAGGCAGGCGAAGCCCGCGATCACGCCGATGATCAGCGCACCGCCGACACCCACATTGCCAGCGGCCGGAGTGATGGCCACCAGGCCGGCCACGGCGCCGGAGGCCGCGCCCAGCATCGAAGCCTTGCCCTTGTGCAGCGCTTCACCGATGGACCAGGACAGCACCGCAGCGGCGGTGGCCACCAGGGTGTTGATGAAGGCCAGGGCGGCGAAGCCATTGGCTTCCAGCGCCGAGCCGGCGTTGAAACCGAACCAACCCACCCACAGCAGCGAGGCGCCGACCATGGTCAGGGTCAGGCTGTGCGGGGTGAAGGCTTCCTTGCCGTAACCGATGCGCTTGCCCACCATGAAGGCGCCGACCAGGCCGGCCACGGCGGCGTTGATGTGCACCACGGTGCCGCCGGCGAAGTCCAGCGCGCCCCATTGCCAGAGCAGACCGGCCTTGCCGTTCACTTCATCGACCACACCTGCGGCGGTGTAGGCATCCGGGCCCATCCAGAACCAAACCATGTGCGCCACCGGCAGGTAGCTGAAGGTGAACCACAGAGCCAGGAAAGCCAGGGCGGCGCTGAACTTGATGCGTTCGGCAAAGGCGCCAATGATCAGGCAGGCGGTGATGCCGGCGAAGGTGGCCTGGAAGGCTGCGAACACGATCTCCGGGATGACCACGCCCTTGCTGAAAGTGGCCGCGTTGGCAAAGGTGCCGGCCGCGTTGTCCCAGACGCCCTTGAGCATCAGCCGGTCGGTGCCGCCGATGAAGGCATTGCCCTCGGTGAAGGCGAAGCTGTAGCCGTAGATCACCCACAGCACCACGATCATCGAGAAAGCCACCATCACCTGCATCAGCACCGACAGCATGTTCTTGCTGCGCACCAGGCCGCCGTAGAACAGGGCCAGGCCGGGCACGGTCATCAGGATGACCAGCAGGGTGGACAGCATCATCCAGGTGGTGTCGCCCTTGTTGGGCACCAGCACCGGGGCCGAGGCCGCGTCGGCCGGCGCGGCGCTGGCCGGTGCTGCGGCCGAGGCTTCAGGGGCCGGTGCGACCGGCGCCACGGCGGCGGGCGCGCTGGCGTCGGGCGCCGCTGCGGTGGCCACCGCAGCCGGAGCCGAGGCTGCGCCGTCTTGCGCCCAGGCGGCCGGTGCGAGCACCGCGGCGGCCAAGGCCAAGGTGGCGAGAAGTTTCTTGATGATCATTGCAGATCTCCTACGGATTTTGGGTGTGCCTGGCTGGCGTCTTGTTGAGTTGCGCTCGGGCGGGTTCAGAGCGCGTCTTGACCGGTTTCGCCGGTGCGGATGCGCACCACCTGGTCCAGCGGAGAGACAAAAATCTTGCCGTCACCGATCTTGCCGGTGCGGGCGGCGCCCTCGATGGCCTCGATCACCTGCTCCACCACGGCGTCGGCCACGGCGGCCTCGACCTTCACCTTGGGCAGGAAGTCCACCACGTACTCGGCGCCGCGGTAGAGCTCGGTGTGGCCTTTCTGGCGACCGAAGCCCTTGACCTCGGTGACAGTCAGGCCTTGCACGCCGATGGCGCTCAGGGCTTCGCGCACCTCGTCGAGCTTGAAGGGTTTGATGATGGCGGTGATGAGTTTCATGGGGAGAGTCTCCGAAGTCTTGAGTTCGCTCGATCCGTGCAGATCAGAAGGTCTTCTTGGCCGAGAGCACAAAGCCGCTCTTGCCCAGGTTCTTGGACGACGGGCCACCGACGTAGGCGTCCGTGTTGGTGTTGATCAAGGTGGCGCCGAAGCTGATGCCGGCGTAGTCCTTGTTCAGGGTCACCGCGTAATCGGTGTAGGAACCAGCCGGGTTGTTCTTGACCTTCTGGCGGCCCAGATGCGGCACCAGGCTGAAGCCCTCGCCCAGGTCCAGCGTGGCGCTCAGGTCCAGGTAGCCGCTGCCCTTGCTGTTGGCGGTGCCGAAGAGATTGGTGGTGCTGTGCGAATACTTGGCGGTGAAGACGCCGTAGCTCAGGGCGCCGTAGACCTCGGTGGTGTTGGCGCTGGGGTTCAGGTCATTGCCCGAGTAGATGTAGGTCAGCGCGCCCACATCGAGGGTCAGGCCCGGCGCCACCTCGGTCTTGTAACCACCGTACACATCGATCTCCACCGAAGCGCCGCCGTTGTAGGGCGCGTCCTTGATCCACTTGATGGTGGAGGCCCAGGTGCCGATGTAGAAGCCGTTGGCAGCCACATAGTCCGCGCCGCCTTGCAGAGCGGGCTTCAGGCGGCTTTGCGAAATACCGCGGTAGCGGTAATCGGTGGTGACGCTGGCATTGAAGCTCAGCGGGCTGGCAGCCTCTTCGGCCTGTGCCGCCAGGGGCAGCAAGGTGCCCAGAACCAGGGCAAACGTCGTGGCCAAAGCAAACGGTGTTGTCTTCATGCGGAACTCCTGGAAGGTTGATTCAAAAAGGACAAACAAAAGCCGTGAAAGACGGGGAGACGAGAAAGCCGGGGCCATTGCGGGCACTTGTGGGCACTTGGCTTTGGCATCGCAGCTTCCGTGCCAGCTTTCAGGCGGGCGGCGGCAGATCCTTTGTCCAGGGCAAACACCGAGGCCCATGCACCAATTGCTCGCAGGACCGAGACCGAGCACCAGTCCAAGCGCACTCTCTTGGTGCAAGGCACGCTTTGTGTGCCTGAAAGCTCGGGCCGGCGGGCACAATCAAGCCAGCCGGCGGGCCCGACCCGGCCCGCCCGGCGCCTGCAAGGGAGAGCAAGAACACCATGTCTCTGGCCGTTGTCCACAGCCGCGCCCTGGACGGGCTGACCGCCGCGCCGGTCAGCGTGGAGGTGCATCTGGCCAACGGCCTGCCCTCCTTCACCTTGGTCGGCCTGGCCGAAACCGAGGTCAAGGAGTCGCGCGAACGCGTGCGCGCGGCCCTGCAGAACAGCGGGCTCTCTTTTCCCCACAACAAAAGAATCACCGTGAATCTGGCGCCGGCGGAGCTGCCCAAGGAAGGCGGCCGCTTCGACCTGCCCATCGCCCTGGGCCTGCTGGCGGCCAGCGAACAGATCGATGCGCAGCAGCTGGAGCGCCTGGAGTGCGCCGGCGAGCTGTCCCTGGGCGGCGAGCTGCGACCGGTGCGTGGTGCCCTGGCCATGAGCCTGGCGCTGCGGCGCGAAGGCAGCAGCCGGCGCCTGCTGCTGCCCGAAGCCAGCGCCGCCGAGGCGGCCCTGGTCGAGGGCGTGCCGGTGCATGCCGCGCGCCATCTGCTCGACCTGGTCGAGGCCTTGCGCCCCGGCAGCGACAGCCTGCTGCCGCGCGCCCGCGCGCTGACACCAGCCCAGCCCGCCGCCGCAGCGCCCGATCTGCGCGACATCAAAGGCCAGGCCGGGGCCAAGCGCGCGCTCGAGATCGCCGCGGCCGGCGGCCTGAGCCTCTTGATGGTGGGGCCGCCGGGCACGGGCAAATCCATGCTGGCCCAGCGCCTGTGCGGCCTGCTGCCGCCGATGAACGAAGACGAGGCCCTGGAATCGGCCGCCGTGCTCAGCCTGGCCGGCCAGTTTCAGCCCGAACGCTGGCGCCAGCGCGTGATGCGCAACCCGCACCACAGCGCCTCGGCCGTGGCCCTGGTCGGCGGTGGCTCACCGCCGCGTCCGGGCGAAATCTCACTGGCCCAGCATGGCGTTTTGTTTCTCGATGAACTGCCCGAGTTCAACCGCTCGGCCCTGGAAGCCCTGCGTGAACCGATGGAAACCGGCCGCATCCTCATCTCGCGCGCCGCGCGTCAGGCAGAGTTCCCGGCCCGCTTCCAGCTGGTCGCTGCCATGAACCCCTGCCCCTGCGGCAACCATGGCAGCCCGCTGCGGGCCTGCCGCTGCGCACCCGATCAGATTGCACGTTATCAGTCGCGCCTCAGCGGCCCCTTTCTGGACCGGCTGGACCTGCTGGTCGAGGTGCCGGTGCAGCCGCCCGAGCTGCTGCACAGCGCCGCCGATGGCGAAGCCAGCGCCGTGGTGGCCGCACGCGTCGCCCGCGCTCGCCTGCGGGCCCTGGAACGCCAAGGCTGCAGCAATGCCGCGCTCAGCGCCGCCCAAGTCGACTCGCATGTCGCGCTCGAGCCCGCCGCCCAGGCCTTTCTGATCAAGGCCGCGCAACGCCTGTCCTGGAGCGCCCGCAGCCACCACCGCGTGCTGCGCGTGGCCCGCACGGTGGCCGACCTGGCGGGCAGCGCGAGCATCGAGGTGCAGCATCTCAGCGAGGCGATTCAGTACCGGCGCGGGCTGGCCCCGGTGTAGTTCGCCCCATCAACGCAGCGCCACCGAAGCGCCGCGCCAAGCTGGATCAGCCCAGCGCTGGAAGGCGCCCAGGGCCGTGACATCGGGCGATTGACGCAGCGGACTCATGGTGGTGAGGTCCATCTGGATGAAACGACGTGGGCTGTAGCGCCCTTCAGCGCGCGACTCGCTGGCCAGCAGGATCTCGCGTCCACCGGGCACCCAGCCAGCGAACTCGACATATCCCAGGCCGGGCGCGGCCAGGCTCGGCGGCAGCACATCGAGCGTCCAGCCCTGCGGGCCGGCGCGCAGCAGCCAGAGCTCGCGCCAGCCATCCAGCGGCTGCGCAGCCATTGCAATCGCCCGACCTTCGCGGCTTAGCGTGGCCGAGGCCAAGGGCAGGCGGGCGACGCTGCACTTGCTCAACACGACTTGACCTTGCTGGCGCAGCTGCAGGCATTGCTCGCCAGGGCTGCTGCCGGCCACCAGGCGCAGCTGCAACTGGGCCGAGAGCTGGCGCTCCTGCATGGCCGGCAGGGCCAGCCAGCGCACGGCATTGACGCGCATGGCGGCGTCGTTGAATTCGCCCTGGCCATCCTCGGCCAGCTCGGCCACCTCGACCTGGGCCAACTCAGCCTGCGCCTCGGCGGCCAGGGCCGGGGCCTGACTCAGGAAAGCGCGGCTGGCGGCCACGGCAGCGCGGCGGCTACGCAATCGATTGGCCTGGTATTGCGGCAGGCCTTGCAGCGGCGCTTGCTGCAAGAGCGCGGCGCGGGCCTCATCGCTGGCCAGGCGCTGGCTGCTGCTGAGGGTCGTGGGGCGGCAGTCCGGCTGCGTCAGCGCCAGCGCGGCGCGCGCCTTGGCTGCGGGCGTGGCTGCCGGCAGCTTCAAGAGGGCGCGGTAGGCATCACCGGCATCGCAGAGCTTGACGCTGCCGTCGCCCTGCTCGAAGGCCTCGAAGCGCAGACCATAACGCGCCGCCACATCGAGCAGGCCGGCCCGGCGCGCGCCGCTGCTTGCCGCGATGCGCTGGCCCAGCTGGCCGATCGCATCCAGCACCTCGGCGCCGGCGGCGCTGCTCAGCTCAGCCGCCGGTGCCGCTTGCACGAAGGCGCTGGCCAGGGCCAGCGCCAGGCCCTCCTGCCCCTCCTGCGGCAAGGCCAGTTGCAGCTGTGCCCGCAGCACGGACCGCTCACTCGGCAGCGGCAGCAGCTGGCTGCGCCGCACAAAGCCGCCGCGTTCACGCCAATAGTCCCAGACCTGCAGCCAGTCCAGCCGTTCGCCGCGCAGCTCCAAGGCCTCGCCTCGAGTCAGGCGGGCCTGCTCGGGGCTGCCGTCCTTGGGCGCGATGCGCAGCGCTGCACCTTCCTGCAAGACCAACATCGGCGATCGATCAGGTACAGGCGCCGGAGCCGCCCAGGCCTGCAGCGCACAGGCGGCAAGCGCCACGGCCACAGTCAGCGAGCAGAGCCAGGCGCCGCGCGAACGTCTGCGAACGCGCCCGGGCTGCGGCTGACACCACTGCGGCCGCGCATGGAACAAGGGAGTGGGCTTGCGTACACGCATGGTTCACTCCTGCACCGGGGTTTGAGCGACCACTGGCTGAGCGGCGTTGCCCAGCAGCCCCGAGCCGATGAAAGCACCGCTGGCTGAGGGCGGGGCGATGATGACCTGCACCTTGTCGGACAGCTTGTCGGCCATGGCCTTCTGCACCAGCAGCGGATGCTGGCTCAGCAAGAGGCCCTCGCGCGCCATACGTTCGGCATCAACCTTGCTCAGCTGGGCAATGCGGTAGGCCTCGGCATCGGCCATCTTCTCGCGCGCCTTGGCCTCGGCCTCGACCTCGATCTGGCGGGCGTGCGCATTGCCCTCAGCCATCTTGATGCGCTGCGCATTATTGGCCTCGGCCTCCAGCGTGCGCTGCTCGATCTGCTTTTGCTTGAGCGGCAGGATGTGCTTCATCGCCTCCTCCTGGGCGCGCGCCGCAATCAGCTGCTCACGCTCGGCCGCCTCGGCAGCGATCTCGCGGCGCGACTTGTCGGCATGCGCCTCCAGCTCGGACTGCTTGACCTGCTGCGCCTTCAGTTGCAGCGTGAACTGCATCTTTTCGGCGGCCAGGCCTTCGGCGAGCAGGCCGTCCATGCCGGCACGGTAGTCGGCCGGCAGGTCCACATGGCCGATCTGCAGGCTGCGCAGCTCCAGTCCTTGGCTGGCCAATTGCTTGCCCAAGGTCTGGGCCACCGCCTGCTCGATCTCGCGGCGCTTGCTCGAGAAGATCTCGCGCACCGTGTGCTGGGCAACCACCGGATAGATCGCCGACTGCAGGGCCGGTTCGATCAGGTCCCTCTCGATCTGCTCGGGCAGGCGCGTGGCCAGGCCCGGCAACTGGCGTGTGTCGATGCGCCAAGCCAGGGTCAGGTCGAGACCTAGCGACAGGCCTTCGAGCGATTGCAGCGCGCCGGCTCCATTGGCCGCAGCCATGCGGCTGGCATGGTAGGTCTGGTCGCGCAGGGGCAAGGCGCGCACCTCGTGCACGCCGGGCAGGCGCAGCAGTCGACCTTCGTTGGCGCTGCTCAGGCTGCCGGTGAACAGATTGGTGCGCACTGCCACTTCGCCGCGTCCGACGGTGTAGAAGGGCGGCACCATCACCAGGCCGGCACCTGCCGCAGCGAGGCCGCTGAGCAGCAGCAAGGCCGGCAAGCGGCGCTGAAGGCCACCACCGAGCCGGGCGGGCAGGCGGCGCAGTGATTCGGGCAGGTGCAGCGAGGGGAGCTTCATGGTGGTGGCCTCCTGGGCCGGTGGTAGGGGTGAAGTCACTGTCGCTTCTGCGGCCGCGAATGCGCCATGCCGGCCACGGGCGGCTTTGCTCCGGGGCGCGGAAGAAAGCTTCCGAGGCAGCACTGTCCACGCCTCACATAATCCCGCCATGATTCGCATTGCCGTGATCGAAGACGACCGCCCGACCAGCGACCAGTTGGTCGGCTGGATCCGCAGCACCCGCCCCGAACTGCAGATCGACACCTGGTTCGACCGCGACAGCGCCGAAAGCGCGCTGAGCCGCGAGCGCTACGACCTGGTGCTGCTGGACATCGAGCTGGGTCGGGAACGCCACGCCGGCGTGGCCCTGATCAATGCCATCAACAAGCTGCACCAGGGCACGCCGGTTCTGGTGATCTCGGCCATGCCGGCGGCCATCTACCGCGGCATCATGAAAGCGCTGGACGCCTGGGACTATCTGCAGAAAACCACCTTCAGCGAGGCCGAGTTCGTCGACACCTTTCTGGACATGCTGCGCGCCGCGCGAGGCCGCCAGACCGCACCCGATACGGTACAGAGCCTGGTGCTAGACCCGCTGTGGCAGCGCTCGGCCATGTGGCGCGGCCAGCGCATCAACCTTCCGCTGACGGCACAGCGCATACTCGCCACCCTGGTGCAGCAGCGCGGTGAGGTGGTCAGTTATGAATCCCTCTTCGACGTGGTCAAGAGCGGGCGCAGCAAGGACAATGTTCGCAAGCATGTGGCCGCCATCCGCGAGGCCTTTCGAGAGGTCGACGCCGACTTCGACGGTATCGAGAACGTGCCCATGCGCGGCTTCCGCTGGACGGCCCGGTGAGCCTGCTGCGTCGATTGCCGTGGGTGGCGGACATGCCGCGGCTGCCGCTGCTGGCCTTTCGGAACCGCATCGTCTTCCACAGCGTCTTCCTGCTGCTGGCCCTGGCCACGCTGCTGCTGGCGGTGACCCTGCTGCGCGAAGAAAAGGAACGCGCCTACCAACGCTATGCGCAAGGTTTCGAGCACCAGTTGCAAGTGCTGGCGGCGCGGCTGCGCCACCCCAGCGGTCAGTTGGCACTACTGAACCCGCAAGCACGAACCGAGGACGGCCAGACGCCGCTGCTGCTTCCCTTCTCGACCATCGATTTCGACGACCCGGCCAAGACACGCAGCGCCGTCGAGATGTCGGACTGCGCGCGCGACCTGGGCGCGGGCCGCAGCCTCTGCCTGGCGCTGGGCAGCAATGCTTTTGCCGGCGGTTTTGTCTATGCCATCGGCGCGCTGCCGGCCGGCCCGCTGCAGGGCCGCCAGCCGGGCCAGCTGCAGCTGGATGAGGTGCATCGGGTGCGCATTGGCGTGCAGTGGCGCGGCCAGACCCAGCAATGGCTGGCGCCCTTCGAGGCACAGAGCGGCGGGCGTTTCCAGCAGCGCGGCCGGCTCACTGGCTTTGAAGTGCCCCCCGGCGAGGCCCAACTGCGCCCGGCCCGCCCGGACCGCGACTTCCGCGGCTGGTTGTGGCGTGAAGGCCCATGCCTCTCCGATGTCGCGACCTCCTCCTACGACAACTGCCCACGCCAGACCCTGTTCTCTCTGCGCGTGCCCGTCGCGGCCCTGCAGCAGGCCCTCGCCCCGCCGCGCGAGTTGGTCTGGCCGCCCGCCGATCTGAGCCAGCTGCGCCTGCACATCGAGCTGCTGGGCCCGCAGGGCGCTGCCCTGTTCGACAACAAGGCCGGCCCAGCCCATTCACCGCTCACCCTGGGTGGCCTGGGCCGTGAACTTCAGCGGGGCGAGCTGCTGCACATCAGCCAGCAAGGCCGCAGCGTGGCCGAGTTGCGCGGCGCCGCGTCCGAGCCACAGGACACCCTGCCCTCGCCCTGGCTGACTCGGCTGATCCGCCGCCTGCCGCTGAACCAGACACCACCGCCCCCGCTGGCCGAGGCGGAAGTGCAGACCCCGCTGGGCCGCTACCAGCTGCGCCTCAGCGGCGACTGGCGCAGCGTCGACCAAGCGCTCAGCGCGGTGGCGACGCGGGTGTCCTGGCTGGTCGGCGCCATGCTGGGAGCGATCTTCCTGGCCTGGGCCATCATCACCCTGGGCCTGATGCGCCGCATCGCGCGGCTCACGAAGCGCGCCGCCGCCGTGTCCTACAACATGCAGCCGGCCCGCATCGACGAGCGCATCGGCGAGCTCGATGTGGCCGACCTGCGCGGCCGCGACGAGCTGGGCATTCTGGCCGGCACGCTGGCCGATCTGCTCTCACGCGCCAAGTTGGCGCTGCGCCGCGAGCAACTGCGCGCCGAGCATGAGCGCGATATGTGGCATGCGGTCGGCCATGAAATCATGTCGCCGCTGCAATCGCTGCTGGCCCTGCATCCGCGCGAAGACGACCCCAAACGTCGTTATCTGCTGCGCATGCAGCAGGCGGTGCGCGTGCTCTACGGCACCGCCAGCCCCAGCGAAGCACTGGCCGCCGCCGCCTTGAACCCGCAAGCCCTCGATCTGGCCGTCTTTGTGCAACTGATCGCCGAGAACGCGGCCGATGCAGGCATCGCTGCGGTGCAGCTGACACCCTGGCAGGCTGGCGCACTGTGGGTTGATGCCGACGAACATGCGCTGGAGGATGTCATCGCCCATCTGCTGCGCAACGCCGATCGTCACCGCCACCCCGGCACCCCCATTCGGATGACGCTGGCGCAGACCGACGGCATGGCCGTGCTGCATGTCGACAACCAGGGCGAGGCCATCCCAGCCACTCTTTTCGATCGAATCTTCGACTACGGCGTCAGCAGTGCCGCCGAGGCTGCGGGGCACCGCGGCCAGGGCCTGTTCGTCGCGCGCAGCTACCTGGCGCGCATGGATGGCCGCATCGTCGCCAGCCACATTCCAAACGGCGTACGCTTCACAATCAGCCTGCCGCTGAAAGCCGAGGCTTGAATCCGCAGCGACCCTTGCTGCCTGATTTCAGGGCTGCCGCTGCCACTGGCCGTTGCGGACCCGCAGCACATCGCCGACCTGAAACTGCGGATCGTTCTCGCGCACAAAGCTCTGCACACGGCCATCGTCGAGCTTGACGCGCACCACCCAGACCCGGTGCGACTTCTGGCGCTTCTCGATCTCGTTGCCGGCCATGCCGCCGGCGACCGCCCCACCGACGGTGGCGATCTTCTTGCCGGTGCCGCCGCCGATCTGGTTGCCCAGCAGGCCGCCGATCACGGCGCCGCCGACAGCACCCAGGCCGCTGGCCTTGCCTTCGCGCGTCTCTTCATGCACGGCCAGCACGCGGGCGCAATCGGCGCACAGGGCTGCGGCCTCCAGCTTCGCCGGCTTGGGCTCGTCCACGGCCTTGCTTTCAGCCCGGGACGATGTGGCTTTCTCCGAGGCCAGCTGCGCTTTCAGCGGGGCCGGCTCAGCAGCGGCCGTTTGTGGCGCCGGTGCCTCTGGCGACTGGGCGCGACCGACGGCATAGGCACCACCGAGCAACACGCCCGCGCCGAGAACGCTGGCGACAATTTGACTGGCAGAAAAAGAAACAGGGGCTTTCATTGCAACATCACTCCGCGCCCGCCAGGAAAGGAAGCAAGCAAACAAACAGGTGCGGCGGGCATGCGTTGAGAATGCCACGCGCATCGCTCCCTGTCCGTGAACGATGCGCTCAAGATGTAAGCGGGCGTTGGCAGCTGCTCTGCGCTCGGCCCGCTGCTGTCATCAGAGCAGGGGCGCCAGGGCCCGCTCGGCCGCTTCTTTGCTCAAAGCCATGCGCTGCGCCCAATCGGCCACCTGGTCTTCGCCGATGCGGCCGACATTGAAGTAGGCCGCGTCCGGGTGGGCGAAGTAGAAGCCCGAGACGCTGGCGGCCGGCGTCATGGCCATGCTGTCGGTCAGGCCCATGCCGATCTCTTCCGGCGTCAGGGTCTGGAACAACGCGCGCTTGACCAGATGGTCGGGGCAGGCCGGATAGCCCGGCGCCGGGCGAATGCCGCGGTACTGCTCCTGAATCAGCGCCTCATTGCTCAGCGCCTCATCGGCGGTATAGCCCCAAAACTCGGTGCGCACACGCTGGTGCAGGCGCTCGGCAAAGGCCTCGGCCAGGCGGTCGGCCAGGGCCTTGAACATGATGGCGGAGTAGTCGTCGTGGTCGGCCAGGAACTGGGCTTCTTTCTTCTCCACGCCCAGGCCGGCGGTCACCGCGAACAAGCCGATGTAATCGGGCACTACGCCCTTGGGCGCGATGAAATCGGACAGGCAGCGGTTCGGGCGTTTGATGCCGTCCACCACCGGCCGCTCGCTCTGCATGCGCAGGCCATGCCAGGTCATCAGCACCTCGCTGCGGCTTTCATCGCTGTAGATCTCGATGTCGTCGTCGTTGACCTGGGCGGCGGGATAGAGGCCGAACACGCCATTGGCCTGCAGCCAGCGGCCCTTGATCAGGCGCTCCAGCATGCGCTTGCCATCGCTGAAGACGCGCTGCGCCTCGCTGCCGACGATTTCGTCCTTGAGGATGGCCGGGAAGGGGCCGGCCAGATCCCAGGTCTGGAAGAACGGGCCCCAGTCGATGGCTTCGGCCAGATCGGCCAGGTCGTAGTTGCGGATCACGCGGCGGCCGATGAACTGGGGCACCGGCGGCCGATAACTCGCCCAGTCCACGGCATGCTTGTTGGCGCGCGCCTCGGCCAGGCTGACCATGGGCGTCTGCTTTTTGTTGGCATGCAGATGGCGCACCTGTTCGTAATCGCTGCGCAGATCGGCGATGAATTTGGCGGCGCGCTCGTCCGAGAGCAGATCGCTGCAGACACCGACGCTGCGCGAGGCATCGGGCACATAGACCACCGGGCCTTCGTAATGCGGCGAGATCTTGACCGCGGTGTGCACGCGGCTGCAGGTGGCACCGCCGATCAGCAGCGGCGTGCCGCGCGAGCGGAAATGCTCGTCGCGCTGCATCTCGGCGGCCACATGCTGCATTTCCTCCAGGCTGGGCGTGATCAGGCCGGACAGGCCGATGATGTCGGCGCCCTCTTCCTTGGCGCGGGCCAGGATGTCCTGGCAGGGCACCATCACGCCCATGTTCACCACCTCGAAGTTGTTGCACTGCAGGACCACGGTGACGATGTTCTTGCCGATGTCGTGCACATCGCCCTTGACAGTGGCGATGACGATCTTGCCCTTGGGCTTGGCCTCGCCACCGGCATCGATCAAGGCCTTCTTCTCGGCCTCGATGTAAGGCAGCAAATGGGCCACCGCCTGCTTCATCACGCGGGCCGACTTGACCACCTGGGGCAGGAACATCTTGCCGGCGCCGAAGAGATCACCGACCACATTCATGCCGGCCATCAGCGGGCCTTCGATCACATGCAGGGGCCGGCCGCCGCTGGCCTGAATGGCTTGCCAGGCTTCTTCGGTGTCGGCGTCGATGAAATCCGTGATGCCATGCACCAGGGCATGGCTGAGGCGCTGGTTCACATCACCGGCGCGCCAGGCCAGCCGGGCCGTGTCGTCGATGGCCATGCCCTTGGCGCGCTCGGCCACTTCGATCAGGCGCTCGCCGGAATCGGGGCGGCGGTTCAGCACCACATCCTCCACGCGCTCGCGCAGCTCGGCGTCGAGGTCGTCGTACACACCCACCATGCCGGCGTTGACGATGCCCATGTCCAGGCCTGCCTGGATGGCGTGGTACAGAAAGACCGTGTGAATGGCCTCGCGCACCGGGTCGTTGCCGCGGAAGCTGAAGGACACATTCGACACGCCGCCCGAGACCTTGGCGCCGGGCAGGTTCTGCTTGATCCAGCGCGTGGCTTCGATGAAGTCGACCGCGTAGTTGTTGTGCTCTTCGATGCCGGTGGCGATGGCAAAGATATTCGGGTCAAAGATGATGTCCTCGGGCGGGAAACCGACCTCGTTCACCAGAATCTTGTAAGCGCGCTCGCAGATCTCGATCTTGCGGGCGAAGGTGTCGGCCTGGCCCTGCTCGTCAAAGGCCATCACCACGGCCGCGGCGCCGTAGCGGCGCACCAACTTGGCCTGGCGGCGGAATTCGGCCTCGCCTTCCTTCATCGAAATGGAGTTGACGATGCCCTTGCCCTGGATGCACTTGAGGCCGGCCTCGATCACGCTCCACTTGGAGCTGTCGATCATGATGGGCACGCGGGCGATCTCGGGCTCGCCGGCGATCAGGTTCAGAAAGCGCACCATGGCCGCCTGGCTGTCCAGCATGGCCTCGTCCATGTTCACGTCGATGACCTGGGCGCCGTTCTCGACCTGCTGTCGCGCCACGGCCAGGGCCTGCTCGAACTGGCCGTTGAGGATCATGCGCGCAAAGGCCTTGGAGCCGGTCACATTGGTGCGCTCGCCCACGTTGACGAACAGCGATCCTTCGCCGATCTGCACGGGCTCCAGGCCCGAGAGCTTCATGGGCGGGACAGCAGGTGCGTCAGCAACAGCAGCAGCAGCAGCGGCGGTGGGAGAGGTGGTGGTCATGGCAGCGGCCTTCAGCGCAAAGGCAGGGCCGCGTCACTCACCGCAGCCCCGCACGTGCTCCAACAAGAAAACACAGAGGAATCATCGGTGAGCGTCGTTGCCGGGTGACGGGCCCCGGGAAAGCCGGGGCTGCACCTGTCCGAGCCTGGCGGCACACTCGCTGACATTCCAGACATCAGGCGGGCAACCGTCGCAACGCTCCTCGGACCCGCGCATTTTACGCACCCCGCCCGCCGCGAACTCAAGCAATGCGGCCAGAAAGCCGACAACTCCTTGTGAACCCCACCCCGCCATCTTGGAACTGATCCAGCTCCCACCCCACAGCCTGCGTGTCGGCCAGGTCCTCAGCTTCGCCCTGCGCGATGCCGAGGGCCATTTGCTGTTCGCCGCCGGCCAGCCCCTGCCCAACACGCCCCAGGTGCAGGCCCTGATCGCCCGCGGCGCCTGGGTCCAGGCCCATGAAACCAAGGAGTACCAGCGTGCTTTGGCGCACAAGATGGACACCTTGATGCACCAGGGCGCGGTGCTGGCCGACATCGTCAAGGTGCAGGCTGACTTCCGCCAGGAGAAGGCCCAGAAGGTCGAGCTGGGCGAACAGGCCGCCTGGGCCGATCTGCAAATGCATGCCCACAGCCTGCTGCGCGAGCCGCGGGTCGAGGATTTCAAGCCACGCTTCCAGCAGCTGCACAACGAGGCCTTGCGCCGCCTGCTGGCCAAGCCCGATGCGGTGCTGATGCTGTTGATCTTCGAGACCAGCCAGAACTTCCAAAGCTACAGCGACCGCCACGCCCTGCTCTGCCTGGCCCTGGCCGAGCTCTGCGCCCGCCAGCTGGGCTGGCCGGACGATTGGCGCCTGGCCCTGACCCAGGCGGCCCTGAGCATGAACCTCAGCATCACCAACCAGCAAGACCGCCTGGCGGCCCAGACCGGCCAACCGAGCCCGGCCCAGCAGCAGGAGCTGGTCTCGCACGGCGACCACAGCGCGGCCTTGTTGACCAGCCTCGGGGTCAGGTCCGAGTTGTGGCTGCAAACCGTCTGCCTGCATCACGACGCCGGCCCCGGTGCCTTGGCCGGGCGCGCTCCGGCCGAGCAGCTGGCACGCCTGCTGCGCCGCATCGACATCTTCGGCGCCCGCCTGAGCCCGCGGCGCTCACGCGCGGCCATGGCCGGCGCTTCGGCGGCGCGGGCGGTCTACCTCGATGAACTCAAGCAGCCCGACGAAGCCGGCGCCGCCCTGATCAAGACCACCGGCCTCTACCCGCCGGGCAGCCTGGTGCGCCTGGCCAATGGCGAGGTGGGCATCGTCTTCAAACGCGGCCACAGCGCGACCGAGCCCCTGGTGGCCGCCCTGCTGGGCAAGAGCGGCAGCCCCTTGAGCGAACCGGTGCCGCGCGACACGCGCCTGGCCACGCAGGCGATCAGCGCCAGCCTGGCGCCTCAGGAGCTCAAGCTGCACATCAATATCGAGCGCCTGCTCAAGCTCGCAGGCGCGGGCTGAAGCGGGCGGCCTGGGCTCAGGCCGCCTGGTCCGTCAGTTCGGTGAAGAACTTGGAGCCGCAGGGCCGCGGCTGGTAGGCCGACACGCCCTTGGCGATCGCAGCAATGTGATCGGGCGTGGTGCCGCAGCAGCCACCGGCGATGTTCAGGAAACCGCTGCGCGCGAACTCGCTCATCAAGCGGCCGGTGACATCGGGCGTCTCGTCGAAGCCGGTGTCACTCATCGGGTTGGGCAGGCCGGCATTGGGGTAGCAGCTGACAGCCACCGGGCCCGCCGCCTTGGCCAGCTCTTCGATGTAGGGGCGCATCAGGGTCGCGCCCAGCGCGCAATTCAGGCCGATGGCCAGGGGCTTGGCGTGGCGCACCGAATGCCAGAAGGCAGTCACGGTCTGACCCGAGAGGATGCGACCCGAGGCGTCGGTCACCGTGCCCGAGATGATGATGGGCAGGCGCTCGCCCGTGTCTTCCATCAGCTCGTCCAGGGCAAAGATGGCGGCCTTGGCATTGAGGGTGTCGAAGATGGTTTCCACCAGGAAGAGATCGACCCCGCCTTCCAGCAAGCCCTTGGCCTGCTCGTAATAGGCAGCGCGCAAGGTGTCGAAATCGATGTTGCGGGCGCCGGGGTCGTTGACATCGGGGCTGATGCTGGCGGTGCGCGGAGTCGGGCCCAGGGCGCCGGCGGCGAAACGCGGCTTGTCGGCCGAGCTGAATTTGTCGCAGGCCGCGCGGGCCAGGCGCGCCGCCGCCACATTCATCTCGTAGGCATGGGCTTGCAGGCCGTAGTCCTCCTGCGCCACGGTGGTGGTGCCGAAGGTGTTGGTCTCGATGATGTCGGAGCCGGCGGCCAGGTATTGCTCGTGGATCTGGCTGATGACATCGGGGCGCGTCAGCACCAGCAGGTCGTTGTTGCCCTTGAGATCGGTCGGATGCTCGGCAAAGCGGCTGCCACGGAAATCCGCCTCCGTCAGCTTGTAGCGCTGAATCATGGTGCCCATGGCGCCATCGAGGATGGCGATGCGGGTCTGCATGATCTCGGCCAAGCGGCAGCCGCGGGTGTAGGTGCTGGCAGTGGAGGTGGGCGTGTTCATGGCGGCATTGTAGGAAACCCGACTGTGCCAGGCTGAAGCACGGTCAGCGCCTGCGCCAGCCGGACGAAAAAAAGGCCTGCGGCGCAGGCCTTTTCTCATCTCATTCCCGCGCCAGGCGCGGCTCAACTCACTGAGCTTGGCGGCGGCGACGTGCCACACCGGCCACAGCCAGGCCACCGGCCAGCATCAGCAAATAGGTGGACGGTTCCGGCACGGCGGCGGCGATGGTGCCGTTGACGCCGAAGGGCAGCTCCACCGTCAGGCCCGAACCGGCTTCGGTCAGGGTGGCGAAGGGCGCGCCGGACAGCGCCTGTGCGGCATTGCCTTCGCGCGCGTCGGACGTCGGCGGCTGCCAAGGGCCCGAAGCCAGGGAGCCGGTCAGGCTCCAGCGCAGCCAGTAGGTGCCAGCCGCCAGTTGGAAGTCGCTGACATCGGCATTGGCCTTGTAGATGCCACGCTGGGTGTTGGTCAGCGTGCTTTCGAGGACACGATAGCCTTGCAGACCACCGTTGGTCACGGCGCCCGAACCCGAGGCGACGACGGTGCCGTTGTTCACATCACCCGAAACAATGCTCCAGGTGGCGCCCGTGAAGGTGAAGCCGCTGGCTCCGGTTTGGTAGCCGAAGAAGTCCAGGCTTTGCACATTCCACACGGTGCCAGCGGCCACGGTGAAGTCATCAGCCACCGAGATGCCGGCCGCGGTATTCATGCCGAAGCCATAGGTCGAGGCCGGCGAAGCCAGCACGGACAGACCGTTGCCGCCGACCACCGGGCCATTGCTGTAGATCACGTCAGCATGGGCTGCACCCGCAGCGGCCAGCACGCTCAAGAGGATCAGTTTTTTCATTTCCACTCCGTCATTGAATTGCATTCATCCGCAGCCCGGGGAGTCCAAGCCCCGGTTCTGCATCCCTCGTTTGGCGCACAACTCCCGAACGCCATCGAGCCTGCAAGTTAACAGTCGCGGAAATACTTCACATCCAAGGAAGTACGCTCAGGTAAACCACAGCTTGACAAGAAAAACGGCCTGCATCATGCAGGCCGTTTCACTTTGCTTTCAAACTCCTCGACCAGGGGTCAAGGCTCAGCGCCCGCCGCTGGGTTTGCCACGCCCGGCGCCACTTGGGCCACCGGGGCGACGCGGGCCATCCCGGCGTGCGCCCGGTCGACCCTCTGTTCGGCCATCCCCGCGGGGACCGCGCGGCGCCGAGCGCGGATCGCGTGCCTCACGGCCATCGCGCCGGCCGGGTGCTTCGCGCGGCTCGCGCACCGGAGCTTCGGCCCGCTCGGCGCGTGCCTGGTCCAGCAAGGCCGGCAGCTCCTCCGGGCTCACGCCCTTGAGCACGCAGAAATTGGGCAAGGTCAGGGTGGTGCGCTCGAAGTCGTAGAGCAAACCCGCCCGGTTGCGGCGCTGGGTCTGCGCCAGATCGCGCTCGGCCTGCTCGGCAGCCAGGCGCTCTTGCTGCAAACCACGGCGGCGGGCCAGCTCTTCGCGGGCCGCTGCACGGTGCTCTTCGCTGAGCTCACCGGCCGGCTGGCCATCCAGATCGAAACGTTGCGTGGCCTTGCCCAGGGCAATCAGATAGCCCGTGTTGCCGGTGTAGCGGCGCAGAAAGGCCGACAGCTGGGCCTTGGTGAACTGACCCGGCGCGCGCGCCTGGATGTCGGCCTGCACGCGCAGCTTCAGCGGCTTGAAAGGGCCGCTGAACAGGGCCGGGAACAGGGCCTTGAGCTGAGCCGCGCAGGCCGCCGGGCTCATGTCGGCCGCCGGCGCAGCCGGGGCCTCCGAAGCAGGGGCTGCCGCAGCGGGCGTCTCGGCCGGCGCGGCTTCGCTCACCGGGCTGGCATCGGCCACAGGCGCCACGGGCGGCGCCTCCGCGGCGTCGGTGGTGGGCGTCTGCGTCGAATCGGGAATGTCGTTCATGAGAGCAAGTGCGGCAAAACTGCAAAGGGAAACCAAGCCGTATTGTCCACCCTGCGGCCCAAGCGGCCGAAAGCCAGGGCGCTGCGCGCCCCGCGGTGCCGCCAAAGCACAAGCCTGCGCCCCATCCGGACGCAGCTCACGAGCCTCAGTTCAGACCCCCGAAGACCTTTTTCAGCAAGGCGCTGCCAGTGCCCAGCGGGTCCTGACGGATCTTGCGCTCTTCCTCGCCGATCACCAGGAAGAGGCCATCGATGGCGCGGCCCGTCACGTACTGCTGGATGTTGGCGTCCTCCTGGCGCACCAGCCCCAGGCCGGCGGCCTTGCCGGCCACGGCGTTGTACTTGTCGGCCAGGGCCACTTTCTGGGTCGCCTGGGTGACCAGGGGCAGGAATTTCTCAATCAGCGGCGAGCGGGTCTTGCCGGCGAAATACTGCGTCACGGCATCGTCACCGCCGCGCAGGATTTTGAGACCGTCATCCACGCTCATGCCCTTGACGGCGGCCAGCAGCAAGGGCTGGGCCGCCGGCACGGCCGCCTCGGCCGCGCGGTTCATGGCGGTCAGCAACTCATCGACCTTGCGGCCCTGGCCCAGGGTTTTGAGCAGCTTGGCCGCGTCCTTCAGATGCCCGGGCAGCTCGATGCGCACCGCCGGATTGCCCAGAAAGCCATCGCTGCGGCCCAGCTGGGCCACGGCGGCGGCGGCACCGCGCTCCAGCGCGGCACGAATGCCCGAGGCGGCATCGCCCTCGGTCAGGCCGGCGCGGACCCAGGGGCTGGCCAGGCCCAGCAAGGGCAAAAGCAAGAGGGGGCGGCGTTGCAGCATGGGGAGCTCCGGTTTCAAGAGGTTCAAGAGGAACAGGCGAGGGGATGGATCATTCCGCGGCATCGGCTGCGAAGGTCGTGGCCGGGGCTGTGTCCACCGGTTCCTCGTCATGCAGTGACATGACATCCTGATCGATGGCGCCGAAGAGGCTGAGCCCGTCACGGCCCTTCATCTCGATGCGCACGGTGTCACCGAACTTCATGTACGCGGTCTTGGGCGCGCCGCCGTCCAGGGTTTCCAGCGCACGCTTCTCGGCGATGCAGCTGTAGCCACGGCTGGCGTCCTTGTTGCTGACCGGGCCAGTGCCAATCACGCAGCCGGCGCGCAGGCGGCGGGTCTTGGCCGCATGGGCGATCAACTGCCCGACATGAAACCCCATCTCCGGCCCGGCGTCGCACTGGCCGACCTTGCGACCGTTCCACATGGTCTGCAGGCTCAAATCCACCCGGCCGCCGCTCCAGGCCGCGCCGAGCTCGTCTGGCGTGACCGCCACCGGGCTGAAGGCCACGGCCGGCCGGCTCTGCAGCGCGCCCTGGCCCTTGGCCTGCTCGGAGGCCTGCAGCTGGCGCAAGCTCCAGTCATTGCACAGCATCAGCAGGCGCACGCCTTCCAGCGCCTGAGCCGGCGTGACGCCTTGCTCGACATCGCCGGTAACTGCAGCCAGCCCCGCCTCGAAGTCGATCCCCATGGCCTCGGAGGCAAAACGCCCGGGCTCGCAGGGGCCGCGGAAGTCATCGCTGGCGCCCTGCGCCAGCAGCGGGTCCAGATCCAGGCCAGCATCGCCGGTCTCGCCACGCGCCTGCCGCAGCAGCTGCAGATGGCTCAGATAGGCCGAGCCGCGCAGCCACTGGCCGGCGCGCGGCAGCGGCGCCATGCACTGCTTGGGGTCGAAATTGAAGGCATGGCGCAGCTTGCCGTGGTTGAGGCTGGTGTACAGCTCTTCCAGCTGCGGCGAGAGAAAGCCCCAGTCGTCCAGCACCTGCTGCAGGCGGCTGGCGATGCCGTTGGCGTAGTGAGCCTGGCTCAGGTCGCGCGAGACGACCACGAGCTGGCCGTCGCGGGAGCCGTCCTTGTAGGTGGCAAGTTTCATCGGATGGTGACAATACAGCGCTGCGATGACGGCATTGTCCAATGCGAACGGATGCGACCCATTTTTTCTCCTGTGTTTTCCCGGCGCGATTGGCAGCGCGATTGGCAGCGCGCCCGCCCCTGGCTGCTCGCCCTCGGCCTGAGCACGGTCGCCCATGCCTGGCTGCTGCAGCAACAGAGCGGCGAGGCCGAATCCCCGCGCCCGCCGGCACCGCAGGCCAGCCCCGGGCGGGCAACGGTGCGGGTGCTGAGCACGGTGCCGGTCAGCGCCACAGCGCCTGAAGCGACGCGCACGCCTGCGCCAAAGCTCCCACCCGCACGCTCGCGCAGCGCAGCGCCCGCCGTCACACCCAACCACACGCAGCCGGTACCGGCGGCCAGCCCAGCGGCCCAAGCCGAGGCCACAACGCCCGAGCCCGCGCCAGCCACGGCAGCGCCCAGCCCACCTCATACCGCCCGCCTCGCGACCGCCGGGGAGTGGCATTACATCCTGCTGCAAAACGGTGCCTACGGCCGCGCCCGGCTCAATTGGAAGCCCTCGGGGCGCGACTACAGCCTGATGCTGGAACGCGAATTGGAAGGCCGGCCCCTGCCCGCCTGGAAAAGCCAGGGGCAGATCGACGAACAAGGCCTGAGCCCCGAGCGCTATGTGCAGCAGCGCCGCGGCCGCGACATGGTGGCCACCAATTTCCGCCGCGACGAGGGCCTGATCAGCTACTCCACCAGCGCCGACTTGGTGCCCCTGCCCGCCGGCGTGCAAGACCGGCTGAGCTGGTGGATCCAGCTGGCAGCCCTGATCGAGGCGAGGCCCGAGCATTACCCGCCGGGCAGTGAGCTGCGCCTGCCGGTGGCCGCCTTTCGAGGTGAGGCGCGCGAATGGGTGTTCCAGGTGCTGGACCAGCAAACCCTGGAGCTGCCCGGCGCCAGCGTCGCCCGTGCCCTGCATCTGCGGCGCCTGGCCCTGGGGCCGTACAGCGGGGAGATTGAAGTCTGGCTGGACCCGGCGCGCGGTCACATCCCCGTGCAGCTGATCATGGACCTGCCCGACGACCGGGGCTGGCAGCTGCAGCTCAGCAACACGCCCTCTGACAAACCCTGAGCCCCCCGCATCCATGTGTGTTTTTTGACGCTTCCACCACGAATCCCGCAAAGGAAAGCGCCGAACAGCGCCGCGATCTGACACTATTTACCCACGGTCAGGTGCCTGGGGCTGCCGATAAGCCTTGAAAGCCGGCACGCTGGCCGCAGTTGAAGCTGAAAGGAGCCGAACCATGCACATGCTTTACAACTCCCCCAGTTTCAGTGTCGTCAAGTTCGACGTGCAGGTCACCGAACCGGTGCCTGGGGAATTCCTGCAAGCCAATCCCGAGCTGCAGTTGCATCGCGGTGGCTATGAAATCGTCGACAAGTTTTCGCGCCGCGAGATCTTCATCGAGGGCGCCCTGGCCCAGCAGTTCCAGGATGGGGTCGAGGCCTTGATCGAGCAAGACCCGAGCGAAGAAGACCTCGATGACTTCATCGAGAGCTACGCCAGCATGGGCCATCAACCGGTGGTGATGCACTGAACTGGCGCTAAAAATCACCGCGCCAAGCCCTTGTCCTTGACGCGCCGCTGCGCCAAGATGGGGCAGCGCCACGCCATCTCCGGTGGCGCGCTGTCGTCAGCAAGGGAACCTGCCCATGGTCAAGCGTTCAGCGAGCCCGCGGCCCGCCAAAGCCCGGGCCCTCACCAGCGAGGGCCCGTCCACCGTGGGCCGCGCCGAGGAGCGCAGCCGAGCCAGCGAAGCGCGCAGCCCCAGCCGCGTTCTGCCCTCTCCGGGCCTGAAGGACGCGCCGGTGCTGGACCGCATGTGCTCGCAGTTCGTACTGACCCTGACGGTCAAACATGCCGGCCGATTCAATCTGCGCCGCGATTTCAACGGCCTGCTGTCTTTCACCGGCCGCCACCTGGTCTGGCCCCTGCGTGTGCTGGGCCGCCTGCGCGACTACCTGAACCAGCGCTGCCAGGGCAATGAACTCTGGCGCGGCCACGAGGCGCTCAGCGACGAGGCCTTTTTGCAGCGCCACGGTGTCTGGAGCGGGCCGTTCTCCGAAGCCACCCTGTTCTTCTACCTCGACGAATACGTCAAGGACGCGCCCAAGGACATGCTGGCCCTGCTGGCCACCACCAGCGAATGGCTGGACCGCCAGCTCAAGCGCGAATCCACCCTGGTGGAGAAGAACATCGACGCGCTCGGCACCCTGCTGCAGCTGAACCCGGCCGAGCGCGCCCTGCTGCTCTACGGCACCCTGGCGCGCTACCAGCGCGAGCTGCGCGGCGCCCTGGTCGAGTTCAAGGTCAATACCGCGCAGGAAGCCTTTGCCGCGATTGCCGCGGTGGCCGGCGTCAACGAGCAGGAAGTGGCCGAGGCCTTGCGCGCCGGCTCGCGCCTGGAACGCATCGGCATGGTGGAGAACCTGATCTCCGAACACAACATCACCGACCTGGCCGATCTGATGAAGGTCAGCGACCAGCTGCCGCCGGTGCTGATGCGCGAATACCCCGGGCCGCACGACCTGATGGCCGTCTTCACCCGCCCGGCCACGCCCAGCCAGCTCAAGGCCGAGGACTTCGAATTCGTCGCCGAAGACCTGGCCCTGCTCAACACCTTGCTGCGGCAAGCCGTGGCGCGGCGCGAGCCCGGCGTCAATGTGCTGCTCTACGGCCCGCCCGGCACCGGCAAGACCGAGCTGGCCAAGGTGGCGGCGCAAGCCGCCGGTCTGGATCTGTACGAGGTGGAATACGCCGACCGCGATGGCAACAGCCTCTCGGGCCGCGACCGTTACCGCTCGCTGCAGATCAGTCAGGTCTTTCTCAAGGCCAGTGCCCATGTGGCGCTGCTGTTCGACGAGGTCGAAGATGTCTTCCCACCCCTGTCCACGGACACCGCCCAGCTGATCGCCCGCCTCGACTCGGCCGCCGAGGCGCCGACCTCGGGCTCGGTCTCGGGCAAGGCCTGGGTCAACCAGATCCTGGAAACCAACCCGGTGCCGGTGATCTGGATCACCAACCGCATCGAGCAGATCGACCCGGCCTTCCGCCGCCGCTTTCAGTACCACCTGGAACTCAAGTCCCCGCCGCCGGGCGCCCGGCTCGGCCTGGTCAGCAAAGCCCTGGCCGATGTGCCGGTCAGCGCCGAGTTCGCCGCCCGCCTGGCCGAGCGCCGCGGGCTGACGCCGGCGCAGATCCGCACCGCCGTGCGCTTCGCCCAGCTCGCCGGCCAGGCGGCCGACTGCGAGCAGATGATCGAACGCCAGCTGGAGAACGCCGACAAAGCCCTGGGCCACCGCGCGCATGGCCGCGCGGTGCGGCCGGCGGTGACCCAGTACGCGCTTGAGTTGCTGAACTGCGAATCGCGCTTCGAGGTGCCGCGCATCGTCGCGGCCCTGCAGCGCCGCGGCGTCGGCAACCTCTGCTTCTACGGCCCCCCGGGCAGCGGCAAGACGGCCCTGGCCGAACACATCGCCCAAGCCCTGCAGCGGCCGCTGATGGTGCGCCAGGCCAGCGATCTGGCCAGCAAGTTCGTCGGCGAAACCGAGCAGAACATGGCCCGCATGTTCGAGACCGCCGCCGCCGAGGGCGCGGTGCTGCTGCTGGACGAGGCCGACAGCTTTCTGCGCAGCCGCCGCATGGCCGAGCGCAATTACGAGGTCTCCGAGGTCAACGAGATGCTGGCCGGCATGGAACACTTTCCCGGCATCTTCATCTGCACCACCAATCTGTTCGAGGAGCTGGACGAGGCCGCGCTGCGGCGCTTTGCCTTCAAGATCGGCTTCAAGGCGCTGCGCGTGGAGCAGCGCGAGCGCATGTTCGCCCGCGAAGCCTGCGGCGACGACGCAGCGCCGCTGGATGCCGATCAACGGGAGCGTTTGGCCGCGCTGGACCAGCTCACGCCTGGCGACTTTGCGGCCGTGCGCCAGCAGGTCGAGATCCTCGGCGAGCCGCTGACGCCGGACGAGTTCCTGTCCCAGCTGGAAGCCGAGCACCGGGTCAAGCCCGGCGTTCGCAGCCGTCGCCAGATCGGCTTCCAGCATTGAAGCCCCGCCCACGTTGCCACCGAGCTGTGGCATGGTGGCGGGCATGAACGCTGCGCCTCTTCCTTCTCTTGCTGACCGACCGGGCTTGACGGCCCGCCTCACCGCCCTGCTGGCCTGGCTGCTGCCGCTGGCCTTGCTGGCTCCCATCGGCAGCACGGCCGCGCCGGCCTGCCCGCCGGCCATCGCCATGCCGAGCGAGGCGCAGGCCCGAAACCTGGCAGCCCAGGCGCCCGACCGGGGCGTGCTCTACCGCCTGCGCCGCGACGGGGTGGACTCCTACCTCTACGGCACCTTGCATGTCGGCCGCATGGAATGGCTGTTCCCCGGCCCGCGCCTGCGCGAAGCCATGACGCAGAGCCGCGTGCTGGCCCTGGAACTGGACCTGCAAGATCCGGCCACCCTGCAGATCCTGAGCCAGCCGCCACGCCATGCCGAAGCCCTGAAACTCAGCGAGCCCCTGCGCAAACGCATGAGCGCCCAGGCGCGCGCCGCCTGCCTGCCCGAGCAAGCCCTGGCCAGCCTGCACCCCATCCTGCAGCTGAGCACCTACACCGTGCTGCAGGCGCGCTGGGACGGCCTGGACCCCAGCTTCGGCCAGGAGCAGATGCTGAGTGCTTGGGCCCGACAGCAGGGCCGCTCCGTTCTGGCCCTGGAATCGGCCGAGCGTCAGCAGCAGGCCTTGATTCCGGCCCGGGCGGCCGAGGCTCGCAAGGCCTTGCTCAAAGGCCTGGATCAGTTGGAGCGGCGCCAGGTGCGGCCGGTGCTGCGCCGCCTGGCCCAGGCCTGGGCCGACGGCGACCTGGAGCTGCTGCAGAACTACGAGCGCTGGTGCGAATGCATCGAGGATGAACAGGACCGCATCGAGCTGCGCCGACTCAACGACGAACGCAACCCCGAGCTTGCGCGCGGCATCGAGGCCCTGCATGCAAAGGGCCAGCCGGTGCTGGCCGCGGTGGGCGCCTTGCACCTCAGTGGCGATCAATCGCTGCCCCGTTTGCTGGCAGCGCGCGGCTTTGAGGTCGAGCGCCTGGTGCCCGCGTCAGACAAACGCTAGCTCCGCGTCGTACCATGCCACCCAGCTGCCCCACCCAAGGAGAACTCATGGCCGACAACAACAGCTTCAGCAAATTTGTCCCGGGTTTCGATTTCCTGCAAGGCCTGGTCAAGAACGCCGGCGCCGCCCTGCCCGGCATTGGCCAGTGGGTGGCCCCGACGCTCAACCCCGAGGAACTGGGCAAACGCATCGAAGAGCTGCGCACCGTGCAGTTCTGGCTGGAGCAGAACGCCCGCATGCTGGGCGCCACCATCCAGGCGCTCGAGGTGCAACGCATGACGCTGTCCACCCTGAAGTCCATGAACGTGCCCTTGGCCCAGCTCAGCGAGGCGCTCAAGGTCACGCCGCCCGAGGCCAGCGCCGGACTGGGCGGCTGGCCTGGCGTCCCGCCCGAGGTGCTGGCCGCCGCCCAGGCCGCCAGCCCCAAGGCCAGCGCGCCGGCCCCCGCCCCAGCCCCGCTCGCCAGCAAGGCCAAGAAGGCGCACCCGGCTCCGGCCGCACCCGCCATGCCCGTGGTCGATCCCATGCAGTGGTGGGGCGCCCTCAGTCAGCAGTTCACCCAGCTGGCCGCCAATGCCATGAAGGAAAGCGCCACCGATGCGGCCAAGAACCTGGCCGGCAGCATCGTCAAGCAATCCTTCGACGCGGCCGGTGAAACCCTGCGCAAGGCCGCCACCGTGCCCGGCGCCATGGCCGGCAGCGCGGTCGATCTGGTGGCCAAAAGCCTGACGCCCAAAGCCAGCGCCAGCCGCGCGCCGAGCAAAGCCGCGGCCACGACCACGGTCAAGGCCCCGGCAGCCCGCAAGCGCAAGGCCTGACCCCGGCCGATGAGCGCGCTCGCACCCACCACCAGCCCACGCAGCCAGGCACAGCAGCGCCTGATCCAGGCCTTGTCGGCCGAGCTGCCGGCCCATGCCCTGCTCTGGACCGACGAAGACACCACACCCTACGAGTGCGACGGCCTGTCGGCCTACCGCCAGCGCCCGCTGGCCGTGGCCCTGCCGGAAACCGAAGCGCAGGTCGGCGCCGTGCTGCGCGTCTGCCAGCAGCTGCAGGTGCCGGTGGTGGCGCGTGGCGCCGGCACCGGCCTGTCCGGCGGCGCCATGCCTCATGCGCAAGGCCTGACCCTGGCCCTGGCCAAGTTCAAGAAGATTCTCGAGATCAACCCGATCGCCCGCACGGCACGGGTGCAGTGCGGCGTGCGCAATCTCGCCATTTCGGAAGCCGCGGCGGTCCACGGCCTGTACTACGCCCCCGACCCGAGCAGCCAGATCGCCTGCACCATCGGCGGCAATGTGGCCGAGAACTCCGGCGGCGTGCACTGCCTCAAATACGGCCTGACCCTGCATAACGTGCTGCGCGTGCGGGGCTTCACCATGGCGGGCGAGGCGGTGGAGTTCGGCTCCGAAGCGCTGGACGCGCCGGGCCTGGACCTGCTCAGCCTGGTGCTGGGCAGCGAGGGCATGCTGGCCGTGATCACCGAGGTGACGGTCAAGCTCATCCCCAAGCCGCAGCTGGCGCGCTGCATCATGGCCAGCTTCGCCGATGTGCGCCAGGCGGGCGCGGCGGTGGCGGCCATCATCGCCGCCGGCATCATCCCGGCCGGGCTGGAGATGATGGACAAGCCCATGACGGCGGCGGTGGAGGATTTCGTCCATGCCGGCTACGACCTCGAAGCCGAGGCCATCCTGCTGTGCGAGAGCGACGGCACGCCCGAAGAGGTGGCCGAGGAAATCGAGCGCATGCAGGCCGTGCTGCTGGCCCACGGGGCGACGCAGTGCCAGGTCAGTGCCGATGAGGCCCAGCGTTTGCGCTTCTGGAGCGGGCGCAAGAACGCCTTCCCGGCCTCGGGCCGCATCAGCCCCGATTACATGTGCATGGACTCCACCATCCCGCGCAAAAACCTGGCCGCCATCCTGCTGGCAATTGCCGAGATGGAGAAGAAGTACCAGCTGCGCTGCGCCAATGTTTTCCATGCCGGCGACGGCAACCTCCACCCGCTGATCCTGTTCGACGCGCGCGACCCCGATCAGCTGCGCCGCTGCGAGGAATTTGGCGCCGAGATCCTGGAGACCAGCGTGGCCCTGGGCGGCACGGTCACCGGCGAGCACGGCGTGGGCGTGGAAAAGCTCAACTCCATGTGCGTGCAGTTCTCACCCGAGGAGCGCGAGCAGATGTTCGCGCTCAAGCGCGCCTTCGATCCCCACAGCCTGCTGAACCCGGGCAAGGTCATCCCCACCCTGCAACGCTGCGCCGAGTACGGCCGCATGCATGTGCACCGCGGCCTGCTGGCCCACCCCGAGCTGGAGAGGTTCTGAGCGATGAGCGTGGCCTTGTTTCAAGACCAGATTCGTGAAGCCGCCGCGCAGGGCCGCAGCCTGCAGATCCGCGGCCAGGGCAGCAAGGACTTTTACGGTGAGCGCCCGCGCGGCGACGCGCTGCTCGAAGTCAGCGGCTTTGCCGGCATCAGCAGCTATGAGCCCAGCGAGCTGGTCATCACGGCCAAGGCCGGCACGCCCATCACCGAGCTGGAGGCCGCGTTGACCCGCCAGGGCCAGCATCTGGCCTTCGAGCCGCCGCGCTTTCAAGGCCGCGGCACCGTGGGCGGCATGGTGGCGGCCGGCCTGAGCGGCCCATCACGGGCCAGCCAGGGCGCGCTGCGCGAGCATGTGCTGGGCCTGAGCCTGCTCAACGGCCGGGCCGAGCTGCTGAACTTCGGCGGTACGGTGATGAAGAACGTGGCCGGCTACGACGTGTCGCGCCTGATCGCCGGTTCGCTGGGCGTGCTGGGCCTGATCCTCGAAGTCTCGCTCAAGGTCATGCCCCAGCCGATGGCGCGCGCCACCCTGCGTTTCGAACTGGGACAGGCTCAGGCCCTCAACCAGCTCAACCGCTGGGGCGGCAGGCCCCTGCCCATCCAGGCCAGTGCCTGGTGGGATGGCGCCCTGCTGCTGCGCCTGGCCGGCGCCGAAGCCGCCGTGCGCGCGGCGCAGCAGAGTCTGGGCGGCGACGAGATCCCAGAGGCCCTGGCCCAGCCCTTCTGGGACGGCCTGCGTGATCACAGCGACGAGTTCTTCGCCGGTGCAGCGCGCGCCGTGGCCGGCGGTGCCGCGCTCTGGCGCCTGAGCCTGCCGCAGACGGCGCCAGCGCTGCAGCTGCCCGGCGAACAGCTGATCGAATGGGGTGGCGGCCAGCGCTGGGTGACCACGCCCTTGCCGGCGGCACAAATGCGCGAAGCCGCGGCCTCGCTGGGCGGCCATGCCACCTTGTTCCTGTGCCGTGACGAACAGCGCCAGCAGGTGTTTGCACCCGCAGCACCGGCCTTGATGCGCATCCACCGCGAACTCAAGACCTCTTTCGATCCGGCCGGCGTGTTCAACCCCGGCCGCCTCTACCCCGAGCTTTGAGCGAAGCGCAGCCCGCATGCAAACCCAACTTGCCGCCGAGTTCCAAGGCACGCCTGAAGGCCAGGCCGCCGTCGACATCCTGAGCCGCTGCGTGCACTGCGGCTTCTGCACCGCCACCTGCCCGACCTACCAGCTGCTCGGCGACGAACTCGACGGCCCGCGAGGCCGCATCTACCTGATCAAGCAGGTGCTGGAAGGCAGCCCGGCCACCGCCTCGACCCAGTTGCACCTGGACCGCTGCCTGACCTGCCGCAACTGCGAGAGCACCTGCCCCTCGGGCGTGCCCTACGGCCAGTTGCTGGAGATCGGCCGCGGCATCGTCGAGGCCAAGGTGCCGCGCCCCCGCGGCGAGCAGGCCGTGCGCTGGCTGCTCAAGGAGGGCCTGACCTCGCCCGCCTTCGGCCCGGCGCTGAAGCTGGGCCAAGCCCTGCGGCCCCTGCTGCCGGCCGTGCTCAAGGACAAGGTGCCGGCCCCCGCCCCGGCGGGTGCCCACGACTGGCCGACGCGCAGCCACCCACGCAAGATGGCCCTGCTGCTGGGCTGCGTGCAGCCGGCCATGGCGCCGAATATCAACAGCGCGACCGCGCGGGTGCTGGACGCCGCCGGCATCCAGACCCTGGTGGCCGACAGCGCCGGCTGTTGCGGCGCCATCCGCAGCCATCTCGGTGACCATGCCGGCGGCCTGGACGATATGCGCCGCAATATCGACGCCTGGTGGCCCCTGGTCGACGGCCTGACCGAAGCCGGCCGCATCGAGGCCTTGGTGATGAATGCCTCCGGCTGCGGCGTGACGGTCAAGGACTACGGTCGCGCCCTGGCGCATGACCCGGCCTATGCCGACAAGGCGGCCCGCGTCAGCGCCCTGTGCCGCGATCTGAGCGAGCTGCTGCCCGAGCTGCTGCCCCTGCTCAAGCCACGGCTCAAGAAGGCCAGCGGCGGCGCCCCGCGCGCCAAGCTGGCCTACCACCCGCCCTGCACCCTGCAACACGGCCAGCAGCTGCGCGGCGGGGTCGAGGCCGGCCTGCGCGAGCTGGGTTTTGATCTGCAGCTGGCGCCCTGCGACAGCCACCTCTGCTGCGGGTCCGCCGGCACCTACTCGGTGCTGCAGCCCGCGCTGTCCAAACAGCTGCGTGACCAGAAGCTGCAGGCCCTGGCGCCCCTGCACGCCGACACCATCGTCTCGGCCAATATCGGCTGCATCCAGCATCTGCAGAGCGGCACCGCCATGCCGGTGCGGCATTGGGTCGAAGTCCTCGACCTCGCCTTGGCCTGAACATCGACAAATGCTATTCGTGCGCATAGCGCGCAAACACGGGCAAACACCGAGACCAGTTTCAAACCGGTTTTCCCACAATGGGCCGCTCAATACAGGAGGGTGGAGCCACTGTTCGATCCGAGCTCCCAGCCAGCCAGCCCGGCCACAAGCGAGTGCAGCCAAGCACCTTGACAGAGCGCTCCAAGAATTTCTGCCGAGCCAGCCAGCACACACCGAACAGACCGGGTGTCCCACGGGGACCCCGGTCTTTTCTTTTTTCCACGCGCCTGCGCGCGAATCCAAACCCCAGCTGATATGTGGACAGGATTGATGTTTGCCCTGGGCGCCGGCCTGATGTGGGGCCTGGTCTTTGTGGCGCCGCTGCTGATGGCGGACTACCCGCCCGCCCTTCTGGTGGCGGGGCGCTATCTGGCCTTCGGGCTGATCGCCTTGCCCCTGGCCCTGGCCGACCGACGCAGCCTGAAGGGCTTGGCTGGCAGCGACTGGCTGGAAGCCTGCAAGCTCAGCGCCATTGGCAATTTTCTCTACTACCTCTGCCTGGCCGGCGCCATCCAACGCGCGGGTGCGGCCCTGCCCACGGTCATCATCGGCACGCTGCCGGTGGTGATCGCCATCAGCTCCAATCTGCGCGACCACCGGCGCGATGGTCGCCTGCCCTGGCTGCAGCTGAGCCCGGCCCTGGCCCTGATCGCCGCCGGCATTGCCTGCGTCAACCACGCCGAGCTGCAGCGCTTGACTGCGCAACTGGATGCCGGCACGGAGGCTTTGCGCGCTTATGGCGAGGGTGCTGTCCTGGCGGTGCTGGCCGTGGCCTGCTGGACCTGGTACCCGATCCGCAATGCCGATTGGCTGCGCGCCCATCAGGAACGCAGCCCGCGGGTCTGGGCCACGGCCCAGGGCTTGGTCACCCTGCCCATGGCTTTGCTGTGTTTCGCCCTGCTGATGGGTCTGCCAGCCACGGACTGGGGCCTGCTGCCAGCAGGATTCGAACTCCCCCTGGGCCCCCGCCCCGCAGCCTACCTGGCATTGATGGCGGCCATCGGCCTGTTCTCATCGTGGATCGGCACTCTGTGCTGGAACGAGGCCAGCCAGCGCCTGCCGACCAGCCTGGTCGGGCAGCTGATCGTTTTTGAAACCCTGGCCGCCCTGGCTTACGCCTTTGCCCTGGCCGGACGCTGGCCCTCGGGCTGGACGGCGGGCGGCATCGCCCTCTTGATCGCCGGCGTAATCCTCGCGCTGCGTATCAAACCCCAAGCCAGTACGGCCTGAGCGTCGGCTCAGAGCTTGGGAATGCGGATGCGGCTCACCATCAGCGAGCCCGACAGGGCATAGATCAACACCAGCGGGTGCAGGTAGAAGCCACCCAACTCCAGGCGACCCAGCCAGAGCTGCTCACCGATGGCGCCTTGCGCGGCGGCGGCGGCCAGCACCATCACCAGCACCAGCGAAGTCGGGATGGGCGTGCCTTCAAAGTACTTGACCTTGTCGCCGCCTTCGCTGAGCGCCTCGGCCGTGATGTTGAAGCGCGCCAGGCGCGAGACGCCGCAGGCGACGAAAAACACCAGCACGATGCGGTCGTACAGGCCCTGCATGCCGCAGCCATAGGCGATGGCGGCGGGAGCCACACCGAAGGAGATGATGTCGGCCAGCGAATCCAGCTCGCGGCCCATGGCCGAGGTCTGCTGGCGCCAGCGCGCCACGCGGCCGTCCAGCACATCAAACACCAGGGCGACCGGGATCAGGGCGCAGGCATAGAAGATGTGCACGACCGCGCCGGTCTGCAAATAGCTCATCACCGCGAACAGCGCGCCCATGCCGGCGAATGCATTGGCCAGGGTGAACCAGTCGGCGAGATGGAACTCGCGGATCATGGCGAAAGGTTTGGGTCGAGTCATAAGCTGGGAAGCATAAAGGATGGCGCCGCGCGGGCGCTGACAACCCCTGGCGCGGCCGCATGCGCGGACGCCGGGCGCGAGGACCACTCAGCGCGGTTCTTTCTGCAGCACCGAGGCCGACACCGTGGTCGGCCCCTTCCAGGCCTTGCGCGCCAGGTGGACGAAGAGCAGGTGCGGCGGCATGCGCAGCCAGTGGCCACGGATGTAGAGCGCCTTGCGGCACAGCGGCGTGGCCCAATCGCGGGTGCTGGCGTGCTGAGGGCGCAGGGTGCGGCGGTAGATGAAATCCAGCGCATGCTCGGCCAGGCCCTGGCTGCGATCGGCCCGCAGGGCACGCAGCGCCGCTTCAGGCACCGGACAGGCCAGCACCTGCACGAGGTAGCGCATGGCCAGGCGCAGCGGCCCTTGCAAATCCATGGCGGCGGCACGGGCCGCCAAGGCCTCCCAGAACTGCGGATCGGCCGAGAAATGGCGCAGCAGCAGATCCAGGTCGCTGAGATCGCGCAGCAGGTTGTCGGACTCGCCCTCGTGGAAGAGGTGGCAGGCACTGTGCAGCACCATGTCGGTGGGCTGCAGCGTGCGCACGCCGGGCCAGCCCGCCAGCTCCACGCTGTCGCGGATCAGGGCCTGGGCATCGGGCTTGAGCCGGGCGGTGGGTGGCAGGATGGTGTGGTGCACATCGAGCGCCGTGCCGCGGTGCATCTGCTGCATGGCCGGCAGCTCGTGCATCCATTCGCGGTAGTAGCGCTGATCGTAGGCATCCAGCTTCTCGCCGATCCAGCCGGTCAGGATCAGGGCCGACTCGACCTCACCGATGCGCTCGCGCGGCACCAGGATGTCCATGTCGGCAAACACGCGGCCCTGGGCCGCTGGCAGCTCGCCCACCACATAGGCGGCGCCTTTGAGCAGGATCAGCGGCAGGCCGAGGCCGGCCAGGGTGTCGCGCAGGAACCGGGTTTCGTGGCGAACCAGCATGTGCTGACGCTCGGCCATGACCGCCGCGGAGCGCATGTGATTCCACGGCTGCTCGGGCACCTGAGGCAGCAGCTCGGCCACCTCCAGGCAGCGGTACAAGCGGCCCAGCAGATTGGCATGGCGGGCTTGACGCACCAAGAGATCCCATTCGCGCAGAGACAGGCCGACGGTGCGACGCGGCTCCAGCAGGACGTCTTGCAAGAGGTTCATGACGGGCTCAGACCTCCCTGGCCGGCACGGACGCCGCCAGTTGATCGAAGACCTGCATGGCCTCTTCCAGATCGCTGTACTCGAAGCTGAAATGCTGGCAACGGTCCACCAGATCGCCCACGGCACGGAAGCCGTCGGCGGCGAGGATGTGATAGTTCATCGCGTTGTCGGCGATCTTCATGAAAGCCTCGCCACGGGGCATGGGAGTGAGCCGTGTGGCCGCCCCAGCGCGGTAGCGCGGCAGCACCATCCAGGCCGGCCAGGCCGGCTCGTCCACCGCCTCGACGCTGGCCTGCGGCGCCGCCATCAAAGCGACCGTGCCCTTGGTCGTGTCATGGACCGGCGCGGTGAAGCGGGCCTGGGGCGCAAAGCGCTGGATCACGCCGATCGAGGCATTCTTCAGATTCACCGGTCGCGCCATGCCCAGCATGGCGCCCGTATCGAGGCGGATGATGGCCAGCTCATCGGACAGCAATCGCCAGCCACGCTGCACCAGGGCCGCGCACAAGGTGCTTTTGCCCGAACCCGGCGGTGCCGGCAGGATGACGGTGCGCCCGTCGCGTGCCACGGCCGCCGCGTGCAGGATCAGCACATGGTTGCTGTAGGCTGTGATGCACCAGTTCAAGCCCCACTCGACCATGGCCACCGCCTGCTCGCGCGGCAGTGGGGTGAAGGGCTCGACCCCGTCGACGGTGAACAAGGCCTGCGGCCGGATCCAGCGTCGCAAGCCGCGGCTGGACTTGACGGCGACATGAAAGTCGATGAAGTCATCCGCCCCCAACACGCAGTGGTGGGCATAGCTTTGCGCCAGCTCGGACGCGATCTCAGGCAGGTTGGACTGCAGGCGGCAATGGAATGGGCCGGTGGCGATGCGCAGGCCATCACCCGCCAGCGCGGCGCGCAGCTCGGCCAAGCTCAGCTGATCAACTTGCACAGGGCTCACTCGTCAGCAAACCGGCCGCCAGCAAGGCCTCCAAGGCTTCGCGCACCTCGGCCTGGCATTCAGGCATCGGGACCTCAGGCTCTTCCTCGTGGACGCGCTGCACCAAGTCTGCGCCCAGCGAGCCCCCGAGGTGACGCGACAGATGCTCAAGCAGAAAGTGACCCAGGGGTGATACCAGCCGGGTCTCGGCGCTGTCCAAGTCAAAGAAAACGCAGCCGTCGTCGTAAGACTTCCAGATCAGCCGCTTGGGTCGAAGCGAAAACCGGCGGCTCAGGCCGCCGCTGCCGTCATCGAGAGGTACCAAGGATCAGCGGCTGACAACCGGTCAGATCGACAGGCCGGTGAGGTACTTGAAGTAGACCACCACGTCGGCACGGGTCCAGGTCACGACCGGGGCGGTCACGGCGGTGAAACGACCCGAGCCTTCGGTGTCTTTCCACATCTTCTGCACCAGGCTCATATAGGGGAACTGGTAGCCGCCGTTGACGATGGATTGCAGGTAGACCGCAGCAGCCAGAGCGCGGGCGTCGTTGTTGGCGCTCGTCAAGCAGAACAGGGCATAGAACGTGGTGGTGTCGGTGCCACCGAACACGCTGGCGAAGGTGGTCGTCTTGGAGACACCGGTGTTGTTGAACTTGCCCTGCGCGTCCACCATGGTCTTCCAGCTCGTCGGCTTGGTGCCCGGGGCCGCACAGTTGTAGCTGCCGGTCTGGCTGAAATTGCCCGATGCGGTGAAGCCCGAGGGCAGCTTGCAATTGCAGGCCAGCACGGGCGTCGTGGTCAGCGCCAACAAGGTCGGGGCAGCCACCAGGCCACCGCGCAGCAGACGACGGCGGCTGCCCGAGGACACCGGGGCCGCGACGGCGCTGGTCTCTTGGAGGGCGGAGCTCGATGGCTGCTGGTTTTCGATCTTGTTCACGTTCTTGCCTCTGTTTCAGTGCGGCGCTTGCGGAATGCTCGCGGGCCGACAGTTGGGCTGCTCACCCTGTCCGTCGTGCGAGAACTGAAGTATCGCAGACGGCATGATCGGCCGGACTCTGGACTGTCCAGCCTTCTCTGGCGCTATCGTAGAGGAAGCAGGCCCGAGGATGGATGTCGGCCGAGCCCTCAATTCGGGGGGTCGGCGGGGGTTTTACTCACAAAATCAAGGCTTGATGTGCCGTGTGACCGCTTCACCGGACGGCTTTCTGGCCCAATAGGACTATTCGCCCCCCGAACGAGCGTCGAGGCCGCCCAGCCGGCCCCATCGCTGGAGAGGCTCCGATCGATGAGAAGTTCCCGTCTTGTGTTGTTGAAAACTCTGCTCCTGGGCCTCGGCTTGATCATGGCTGGCACGGCGCCGGCACAGACGCCGAACCCCCTCAATGCCGAGCCCCTGACCGTCCTGCTTGAACCCGTCCCGCCCTTCTCCTACGAAGACCCGAGCGGGCAGCCGGCGGGCTATGCGGTGGAGCTGATGCAAGAGTTGCTCAAGCGGGCAGGCCTCGGCTACCGGGCCGAGTTCAACTCCTGGACACGGATCTACCAACGCGCGCAGTCACAACCGCGGGTGCTGGTGGTCAGCATGGCCCGCTTGGCGGAGCGCGAGACCAGCTTTTTGTGGTTGGGGCCCACCGCCGCGCGCCGGGTCTACCTCTACCGCCTGCGCAGTCGCACCGATGTGCAAGTGCCCACGCTGGAGGCGGCCAAGGCCTACCGCATCGCCGTGGTGCGTGAAGATGCGGCCGAGCGCGACCTGCTGGCCCATGGCTTCGAGCTGGGCAAGCAGCTGGACCGAAGCCCCGACCACGCCGCCATGCTGCGCAAGCTCTTCATCCAGCGCGATGACCTGGTCGCCTTGAACAGCACGGTGGCGGCCACAGTGACCGGGCAGTTTGGCTACGACTACAAGCAGATCGAGCCCCTGGTGAAGCTGTCCGAGACCCCGCTCTTCATGGCCCTGAGCCGAAGCAGCGGCGAGGCTTTGCACAACCAGCTGCTGAAAGCCTGGGACAGTATGAAGCGAGACGGCACGGTGGCGGCCATCGCCGCTCGCCACCCCTTTGTGGCCCTGGACTGAGCCCGGCCCGGCTCAGAGTGCGCCGGCCTTGAAGGTGTCGCAGGCGCGCAGCTCGCCCGCTTCGAGGCCGCGCTTGAACCAGCGCACGCGCTGCTCGCTGCGGCCGTGGGTGAAGCTCTCCGGCACCACCGTGCCCTGTGAGCGCCGCTGCAGGGTGTCGTCACCGATCTGTGCGGCGGCGTTCAGGGCCTCCTCGATATCGCCCTGCTCCAGCCAGGCCTTGCTGCGCTGGGAATGGTGGGCCCAGACGCCCGAGAAGCAATCAGCCTGCAGTTCCAGGCGCACGCTCAGGGCGCGATAGTCACGCTCGCTGACGCGCCGGCGCGCCTGGTCCATCTTGTCGCTGGTGCCCAGCAGCTTCTGCAGATGGTGGCCGACCTCATGGGCGATGACATAGGCCTGGGCGAAGTCGCCGGGCGCGCCCAGACGGTCTCGCAAGGTGTCGTAAAAGCTCAGGTCGATGTAGACCTTGCGGTCGGCCGGGCAGTAAAACGGCCCCATGGCCGCCTCGCCCGTGCCGCAGCCCGTCTCGGAGCGCCCGCTGAACAGCACCAGCTTGGGCCGCTCGTAACTTTGCTGGCTGCGTGCGAAATACGCGTCCCAGACGTCCTCGGTATCGGCCAGCACGGTGCGCACAAAGCGCGCGCCGGCATCCTGGGCCGGTGGCCCGGCAGGTGCGTGGCGGGCGGCCGGAGCCGGTTCCGAGCCGCCGGTCTGCGCCAGGCCCAGCAAGGTCATGGGATTGATGCCCAGGGCCCAGGACAGCAACAAGGCCAGCACCACGCCGCCGAGACTCAGCCCCCTGCCGCCGGCCAGGCCGCCCAGACCCGAGCCACCTCGGGCGGACAGGCCCTCTCCGCGCCGGTCCTCGACGTTGTCGCTCTCGCGCTGACCTTCCCACTTCATGCGATGCCTCCTACGGCTTTCTGCGCCGCTGTTGCATCCTAGCCTGCCGATCTTGCAGACCGTCGCAGCCGGCTTGGCGGCTGCGACGGGCCTGTCGACACTGCGCCCATCCCTACATCTGCGCTTCAGGAGTGCCTCATGCTGCTGCCCTCACCCACCCGTTTCCTGACCTCCATCTTGCTGGGGCTGGGCCTGCTGGCCGGCGCCGCCCAGGCCGAGGAAGTGGACTGGAATCTGCGCATCAAGAAGGAACAGAATGGCTGGAGCGCCAGCTTCACCAGCAGCCAGGACTATGGCAGCGGCAGCCCACGCATCAAGGGCTCGGGCCACCGCGTCGAGAAAGTGCGCAGCGTCGCCGCTTTCAGCAAGCTGCGCCTGGAAGGCTCGCTCGATGTGCGCCTGAGTCAGGCCGCCAACGACAGCGTCAAGGTCTCGGCCGAGGACAATATCGAGCCCTTGATCGAAACCCGGGTCGACGGTGACACCTTGGTCATCCGCGTGCAGAAAGACGCCAGCTTCCGCACCCGCATGGCCCCCACCGTCCTTGTCGAAAGCAAATCCTTGCAACAGATCACGGTCGACGGTTCGGGCGATTTGCAGCTGGACCGATTCAAGGGCGAACGCTTGAGCTTGAGCCTGCAGGGCTCGGGCGATGTACGGGTCGGCCTGCTGGAGGTCAAGGAGCTCAGCGCCAGCCTCAACGGCTCGGGCGATGTGCAGGTGGCCGGCCGCGCTGAGAACCAGGTCTGGAGCTTGAACGGCTCCGGCGATGTCGACGCCCGTGCGCTCAGCGGACGCAGCATCAAGGCGGAACTGAGCGGCTCGGGCGACCTGGCCCTGGGCGTGTCTGAAAGCCTGGACGCCAATCTGCGCGGCTCCGGCGACCTCAGCTATGCCGGCCGGCCACAGTTGCGCCAATCCATCAGCGGCTCGGGCGAAATCAGCCGCCGCTGAACCACTGCGCTCCGTGGGGGCGCGGATGCCGCAGAATGCAGGCATTCGCCGGAGTTGCCCCCTGATGACCACTGCCCCCGCGCGCTTGCCCTCGGGATTGGCCGAGACCCTGCTGGAGCTGCAAGAGCAGAGCCCGCTGCTGGTGGCGCTGTTTGATGCACGCGATGTGCTCTGCCATGCCAACCCGGCCTTCCGGGAGGCCTATTGCGTCGAACCTGATGGTTTGCTGACCTGGGCCGACATGATGCGCGACAACCATGCCCACGGCCGTGGCGCGCTGATCGAAACCGAGGACATCGAGGCCTGGATCAGCGCCGTCAGCAACCGCCGCGGCAAGCTGCCCTACCGCGCCTTCGAGGTGGACCTGTGCGACGGCCGCTGGCTCTGGGTCACCGAAACCGTGCAGGCCCAGGGCTGGATGCTGCTGGTGGCCAGCGACATCACCAGCCTGCGCCAGGACAACCGCTCCTTGCGCCTGGCCCATGTGCGCGCCCTGGCCGCGGCCCAGACCGACCCGCTGACCGGCCTGAGCAACCGCCGCCACGGCATGCAGATGCTGCAGGATGTGCTCTCGCGCAGCGAGCCCTGGCCGCTGTGCATTGCCGTGCTGGACCTGGACCATTTCAAAGCCATCAACGACGGCCTCGGCCACGCGGCCGGCGACCGTGTGCTCTGCGATTTCGCCCGCCAGCTGCAGGCCAGCATCCGCCGTGAGGACGGCTGCGCCCGCATCGGCGGTGAAGAGTTCCTCTTGATCCTGCCCGCCACCGGCGCGCCCCAGGCCCAGGCCATCATGGAGCGCTTGCAGGATCGGGTGCGCAAGGCCCGGCCGCTGGAGGGGCCCACCGACCCAGCGTCACGCGGCTACACCTGTTCGATTGGCCTGACCCAGGCCATCTGGGGCGAAAGCGCCAACACCTTGCTGGCACGGGCCGACACGGCGCTCTACCAGGCCAAGGCCGAGGGGCGCGACCGGATCTTCCTGGCGGACTGAACCGCCGCCGATGCTGCGCAACCGCCGGGCAAACACCGCAAAATCCAGGCCATGCAGCCCGCTCGCCGATTCCGATTGCACGCCCTGCTGGCGGCCAGCCTGCTGCCGCCCCTGCTCGGGTGCTGGCCCGGCGCAGCGCACGCGGCGCCACCGCCCGCCACACCGCCCGCCACACCGCCCGCACCATCGGCCGGCGCCGAGGCCGGCCGCCTGACCGTGCTGCTGCAAGACCTGCCGCCCTATTCGCAGCGTGGCCCCGGGGACCGGCCCCAGGGCTATGCCGTCGATCTGACCCAGCAGCTGTGCGAACGCGCGCGGCTCGACTGCATCTACGAATTCAGCTCCTGGCCGCGCATCCTGAAGCGCGCCCAACTTGAAGCCAATGTGCTGATTCCGGCCGTGGTGCGCCTGCCCGAGCGCGAGCGCCACTACCTCTGGGTGGGTCAAACGGCCGTGCGCTACGGCGCCCTCTACCGGCTCAAGCGCCGCGACGATGTGCGCCTGAGCAGCCTGCAGCAGCTGGGCAGCTACCGGATCGGCGTGGTCAAGGACGATGTCTCCGAGCGCGAGCTGCTGGCCCTGGGCCCACAGGTCAGCGCCCAGCTGGACCGCAGCGGCGACTACGGCAGCATGTTGCGGCGCTTCTTTGCCGAGCGCACCGAGCTGGTGGCACTGAACCAGACCATGGCGCCGGGCATGCTGCGGCAGTTTGGCTACGAGCCGGGCGAGGTCGAGCTGCTGCTGCGCTTTTCCGAATCGCGTCCGTCGATGGCGCTGAGCCTGAACAGTGACCCGGCCCTGCTGCTGCGCCTGCAGCAGACCTGGGAGGCCATGCGGCGCGACGGCACGGTGGCGGCCATCGCGGCCCGCCATCCGATCCAGGCACCGGACTGAGCGCGCAGGCGCGCCGCTTGAGGACGCTTCAGTCCGATTCGCCCAGGAAACCACCACTCTGGTGCGCCCACAAGCGGGCGTACAAGCCGCCCTGGGCCAGAAGGCTGGCGTGGTCGCCCTGCTCGACGATCTCGCCCTGGTCCATCACGATCAGGCGGTCCATGGCGGCGATGGTGGACAGGCGGTGCGCGATCGCCACCACGGTCTTGCCCTCCATCAGCCGGTACAAGCTGGTCTGGATGGCGGCTTCGACTTCCGAATCGAGGGCGCTGGTCGCCTCGTCCAGCAGCAGGATGGGCGCGTCCTTGAGCATCACCCGGGCGATGGCGATGCGCTGCCGCTGGCCACCGCTGAGCTTGACGCCGCGCTCGCCGACATGGGCCTCGAAGCCGCTGCGGCCCTTGGGGTCGCTGAGGCTTTCGATGAAGGCCATGGCCTCGGCGCGCTCGGCGGCCCGGCGCATCTGCGCCTCGTCGGCATCGGGCCGGCCGTAGAGCAGGTTGTCGCGCACCGAGCGGTGCAGCAGCGAGGTGTCCTGCGTGACCATGCCGATCTGGGCGCGCAGGCTGTCCTGGCTCACGCCGGCGATGTCCTGGCCGTCGATCAGGATGCGGCCCTGCTCCAGGTCATGGAAGCGCAAGAGCAGGTTGACCAAGGTGGACTTGCCGGCGCCCGAGCGGCCGACCAGGCCGATCTTCTCGCCGGCGCGGATCTGCAGATCCAGCGCCTTCAGCACCGGCTTCGTGCCGCCGTAGGCGAAGCTGACCTGCTCGAAGCGGATCTCACCGCGGCTGACCTGCAAGGCCTGTGCGCCCTCGACATCGCGCACGGCCACATCGCGGGCCAGGGTGCTGATGCCGTCCTGCACGGTGCCGATGTGCTCGAACAGGCTGGACATCTCCCACATGATCCAGTGGGCGATGCCGTTCAGGCGCAAGGCCATGGCCGTGGCCGCCGCCACCGCGCCGACACCGACCTGGCCCTGCATCCACAGGTACAGCGTCATGCCGGCGGTGCTGGCGATCAGGCCCATGGACAGCACATGGTTGACCACCTCGAAGCCGCTGACCAGGCGCATCTGCCGGTAGGCCGTGCCCAGGAACTCCTGCATGGCGCTGCGCGCGAACTGCGCCTCGCGCTGGCTGTGGGAGAACAGCTTGACGGTGCTGATATTGGTGTAGGCGTCGGTGATGCGGCCGGTCATCAGGCTGCGCGCATCGGCCTGCGCACTGGCCGCCCGGCCCAGGCGCGGCACGAAGAAATACAGCGCCAGGCCATAGCAGAGCAGCCAGCCCAGAAAGGGCAGGACCAGCACCAGATCGAAGCTGCCCACCACCCCCAGCATGGTGATGAAGTAGATGGTGATGAAGACCAGGATGTCGGTGACGATGAGCACGCAATCGCGCACCGCCAGCGCCGTCTGCATCAGCTTGGCCGAGACCCGACCGGCGAACTCGTCGGCAAAGAAGCTCATGCTCTGGCCGAGCAGATGGCGGTGGAAGTTCCAGCGCAGGCGCATGGGGAAGTTGGCCGACAGGCCCTGGTACTTGCTCAGGGCCTGCAGAGCGATCAGCAGCGGGCTCAGCAAGAGGATGCCGGCCAGCAGGGCCAGCCGGCCCTTTTCCTGCGCCCAGAGTTGCTCGGGCGCCACCTGGCTGAGCACATCCACCACCGAGCCCAGCATGGCGAACAGCAGGGCCTCGAAAGCGCCGATGCCGGCCGTCAGCAGGGTCATGGCCAGGATCAGGCCGCGCATGCCCTGCGTGGCCGACCAGACGAAGGGAAAGAAGCCCTGCGGCGGCCGCGGTGGCGGCGCGTCCGGGAAGGGATCGACCCGACGCTCGAACCAGGCGAAGCGCATCAACGAGCGGCCGCCTGCGGCAGCGGCAAGGGCAAGGGCTTGCCCTGAGACTGCGCTGGCGCCGGGACGCGCAGGATCTGCGCCAAGGTCGGAGCAATGTCCACCACCTCCACCGGCGTCTTCACCTCGCCACGGCCCAACCAGGCCGGCCCCCACCCGAGGATGGGCACATGCTGGTCGTAGCGGTGCGGCGTGCCGTGTGAGCTGCCGCCCACGCGCGAGCTGAACAGCCAGTTGGGCTTGATGACGAACTGCACCGGCGCCGACACCTCGGGATGCCAGGCCTTGCGCATGGCGTCGAGGAAGGGCGTGGCGCTGTCGCTGCTGCGCAGCTGCTCGGGCGTGAAGGCGGCGACGACGCCGTCCATGCCGCGCAGCAGGCGCGCGGCTTCCTCGTGCACCGCGCTCGGGGCCAGGCCGCGCTCCTTGATCAGCTTGTGATCGAAGAGCACGCCGGCGGCCGAGAAGCTCACCGCCCAGCGGCCCGGGCCGAACTTCTGTACCAGGCCGGTGTTGAGCTGACTCATCACCACACCGGGGTTCAGCAGGTCGGCATCGCGGCCCTGGGTCTTGGCCCAGGCGGGCGAGTCGGCAAAGCCATGGTCGGCGGTCAGCATCACCAGGTAGTTGTCGCGACCGAGCTTGGCATCCAGGTCACGGAAGAAGCCCTGCAGATAACGATCCAGATGCAGGAAATGATCATGCGAGAGGCGCGACTCGGGGCCGAAGGCGTGGTTGACGTAGTCGTGGCTGGACAGGCTGACCGAGAGGATGTCGGTCTGTGCATCGGCGCCCAGCTGCTCACCGGCTATGGCAGCCCGGGCGAAAGCCAGGGTCAGCTCATCGCCGAAAGGGCTGGGCAGGATGTTGCCGTAGAAGCGCGGGCCGGGGCCGTCCATCTGGGCGCCCAGCACCGCAGGCAGCTTGTTGCCATTGCCACCGTTGTACTGCCAGGGTTGGCCGTCGGGCACCGAGCCCGCATACGCGGCTTCGGGCAGCAGCGGCGCCCAGGCCTTGCCGAAGAAGGCATCGGCCGGCTTGGCGGCGTTGAAGTCGCGCACCCATTGCGGGTGGCTTTGCATGTAGTAGGTGCTGGAGGCGAACTGGCCATCCTCGCTCATGTACATGTACGCCGTGCCCTTGTGGCCGGCCGGCAGGATGGCGCCGCGGTCCTTGCCCGAAATGCCGATCACCTTGGATGCCGGCTGCAGGCCGCGCAGCACATCGCCCACCGTTTCGGCGCGCAGACTTCGCGGGCTGGTACCGGCCAGCGGGTCGGTCTTGTGGTCGATGTAGCGGTAGGCGGTGTCGCCGGTGTTGTAGACCGGGGCGAAGGTCTGCGCGTCGTTCCACTCATTGCTGATGATGCCGCTGCGCTGCGGGTAGGCGCCGGTCAGCATGGTGGCGTGGCCGGCGGCGGTGACGGTGTGGCCGTGCGCGTAGCGGGCGTCCGAGAACCAGACCCCCTGGTCCAGGAAGCGGCGGAAGCCATCGGGCTGCAGCTGCTCGCGGTAGGCCGTGACCTGGCGCATGGGCAGGCCGTCCACCACCAGGAACACGATCAGCTTGGGCGGCGCCTTGGTGGCCTGAGCGGCCGTGGCCGAGGGGGCCGTCGGAGCGGCTGCCGGCGAGTTCGCCGTCGTCGAACAGGCCGCCAGGGTCGCCGCCAGCGCCAGCACGCTCAGACGCGGCAGCATCACGGCCAAGGGAGATGAAAACGAAGCAAGAGGATTCATGGGCAGGCAGTGCACGCGAACAGGCGAGCAGGCAAAAAGAGTGAGAGGCTTCCAGAGCCTGTCAGCTTAGTCGATCTGGCCGAGGCCTCGCGGCGCCACGCAGGGAATGACGATCTCGAACTGCGCGCCCTCGCCCAGGCGACTGCGCGCCGTGATGCTGCCGCCCAGGGTGGCGGTGACGATGTTGTAGCTGATGTGCAGACCCAGGCCACTGCCGCCCTGGCCCAGGCGGGTGGTGAAGAAGGGGTCGAAGATGCGGCCGAGGTTGTCTTCCGAAATGCCGCGTCCGTTGTCACTGAAGCGCAGGCACAGGCGCTCGCCCTCCAGGCGTTCGCCGGTGAGCCTCATCAAGCCGCCCTTGCGCCCCTCCAGGCCATGGACCATGGCATTGATGATGAGATTGGTCAGCACCTGGCCCAGGGGGCCGGGGAAACTGTCCAGCATCAGGCCTTCGGGCACGTCGAGCTGCAGCTCATGCTCCTCGCGACGCAGGCGGTTGCCCAGAGTCAGGGCCACTTCGCGGCACAGGGTGGCGAGGTCGAAGACGCGGCGCTGGTCGGAGGTCTGGTCCACCGCGATCTGCTTGAAGCTGGTGACCAGGCTGGCCGCCTGGCCCAGGCTTTTCACCAGCAGCTGGCTGGATTCCTCAGCGGTCTGGCAAAAGCGCTCCAGCTCCGAACGGCGCAGCGCGCCAGCCTGCACCTGCTGCAGAAAGCGCCGGCTGTTGTCGCTCAAGGTGCTGGCCATCAGGAGGCTGTTGCCGATGGGCGTGTTCAGCTCATGGGCCACGCCGGCCACCAGCGAGCCCAGGGCCGCCAGCTTCTCCTGCTCGACCAGCTGGTTCTGTGTGATCTTGAGGCGGCGGTAGGCCTCGGCATTGTCCAGAGCCACGGCGGCATAGGCCCCGAGGGTACGCAAGATGTCGAGGTCGGCCGGTCCAAAAGCCTCGGCGCGGCCGCTCAGCACACTGATCACCCCCATCACCTGGCCTTGGCGCATCATCGGGATGTAGAGGCCCGACAGCGCCGGCTGCGGCTCCTCGCCATTGAGCAAACGCACCCGCTCGACCGTGGCGCCATCGGCGCGCAGCACGCGGGCGTCGTGCGCGAGGCGGCCAAAGTTCAGCTCGCGCGCCTGCAGCACGCAGTCCACCGAGGGCTGGCCCGGCTCGTCCAGCCGGCGCTGGTAGCTCTGGAAGGGCTGACCCTGCTGCATGACGAAGTCAAAAGTGACCACGCGCGCCTGCCAGTCCACCAGGCCGAGGCCGAAGACGCTGCAATCGACCAGCTCGTTGACATGGCGGTACAGGGTCTGCTGGATGGCGCCGACATCGAGCGAGGCGGTGATCTGGCGGCCGATCTCGCTGAGAAGGGCGATGTCGCGGCGCGCCTTCTCGGCCACCTCGCGCTGCGCCTCGGCGCTCTGCTTCTCGCGCGCCAGCTGCTGCTGTTGCTCGAGCAACTCATGCGTGCGGCGGTCGACCAGTTCGCTCAGGCGCAGCCGCGTCTGGTGCAGCACGCGCACGCGCCACCGGTAGGCGGCCGCCAGCGCCAGCAGCAGCACGGCCACCACGCCGCTGCGCCACCACCAGCTGCGCCAGAAGGGCGGCAGCACCTCCAGCTCCAGCACCAGGTGGTCCTCGCTCCAGACGCCATCCGGATTGGCCGCCCGTGCCAGCAGGCGGTAGCGCCCGGGGTCCAGATTGGTGTAGGCCGCCAGACCCAAGTCGCCAATGCCGTAGATCCAGTCGCGGTCGAAACCCTCGAGCCGCCAGGCATAGCGGTTCTGCTGCCGATTGTGGAACTGCAGCGCCGCCAGCTCGAAGCTGACCATGGCCTCCCGGTGCGTCAGCTGCACCCGGCTGGCCTGATGCAGCGGCCCCTGGATGCCCAGGTCGGCCAGGCGCGGCGGTGCGTCCTCGCCCTCGCGCGGCCGACTTTGGGCTTGCGCGTCCGGGCGCAGCGAGCGGTTCAGCACCAGCAGGTCGCTGAGCACCACGGCCGGCGGCGTCGGGTTGTCGCGCAAGGCCTCGGGCTGGAAACGCAAGAGACCCGGGCCACCGAAATACAAGCTGCCATCGGGCCCGCGCCCCGCCGAGGCAAACGAGAAGCCGCCGCCAAAACGGCTGCGCCCGGGGTAGAAGCGCGCCTGGCGACGGTCGGGCTGGAAGCGCGTCAGGCCATGCTCGCTGCTGAGCCAGATCTCGCCGTTGAGCGCGTCCTGGATGGCACTGAACTCGCCTGCGGGCATGCCCGGCACCTGGCGCCAGGACTTCAGCTCCCAGCCCTGGGCCGTGGCCAGCAGCTGGTAGAGCCCCTGCTCGGTGGCCAGCCAGATGCGACCCTGGGCATCCTCGCGCATGCCGAAGATGGGCAGGCGGCCCGGCGCCGGCATGTCGGCATTGGCGCGCACCGGCTGGCTGAAGCTGTCGCTCTGCGGGTCCCAGAGCTGCAGGCCGCCCTTGCTGCCGATCCAGATGCGGCCCTCGCGGTCCTCCAGCAGGCTGTCCACCACATCGTGGCTGAGGCTGCCGGCCTGCCCGCCCGCGCTGCGGAACACGCGGTGCTTCAGGTCTGGGCTGAAGCGGTGCAGACCGGCGGCGCTGCCGGCCCAGACCTGGCCGCTGCGGTCGCGCAGCAAGGCGCTGATGGAGGCGCCGGCCGGCGTGGTGTTCTCCAGGGGCAGGGCCTGGCTGCGGCCACGCTTGGGCTCGTAGATCACCAGCCCGCCATCGCCGCCGGCCCAGATGTCACCAGGCCGCCCCGGCGCGCCCGGCAGCAAGGCTTTGACGTGGCTGAGCGGCACGGCCTGGGGCGGGATGCGCTCGACATCGCCGCTGGGCAGGTGCAGGCGGTTCAGGCCGCCACCGTAGGTGCCCAGCCAGACATGCTCAGGCCCGTCCTGCAGCATGGCCATGACCGCGTTGTTGGACAGGCTGCGCTCATCGCCCGGCACCTGCAGATAGTTGGTGAAGCCGCGCGTGGCCAGATCGGCCAGGCTGATGCCATAGCCCCAGGTGCCGACCCAGAGCGTGCCGCTGCGATCCTGCATCAGCGAAGCAATCGAATTGCCCGCCAGGCTGCTGGGCACGCCAGGCAGGTTGTAGAAGGACTGCAGCTGGCGGCTGCCCGACTGCCAGCGTTGCAAGCCGGGCGCTCGACCGGAGCCCACCCACATGGCTCCGTCCTGATCGCGCAGGATGGCATGCACCACGCCGCGCGCCGGCTGCAGCTGCTCGGCCAGCGGATCGGGCTCAGGCGGCGCCCGCCCATCCGCCGGAATGCGCCAGATCTGCAGACCGGCGGCCATGCCCACCCAGAGCCGGCCTTCGGCGTCAAAGGCCAGGCTGCGCGCGTGCAACTCCACCGGGCTGAACTTGCCGGCCGGGCTGCCGCGCAGGGTGTTGAGCTGCTGGCTCAGGCGCCCCTGGCGGTCGATGTGGCCAACCTGGTGGCCCTGCGTCAGCCACAGTCCGCCCTGGCCGTCGGCCAGCAGGCCACGGATCTGGCTGTCCTGGGCGATCGCCGCCCATTGCGGATCGTGCCAGCGCTCGAAGCGCACGCTGGCGATATCGAAGCGATACAGCCCATGCGGCAGCGCCAGCCACAGCTGCCCGGACCCCGCCGGGGCGATGCCCACCACGGCCCGATCCTGCAGGGACAGCGCCTCGGGCATGGCGATGCGGCGCAGCGAATCGTCGCGCAGATCGATGCGGTCCAGGCCGGTGCGTGTGCCCACCCACATCGCCTGGTTCTCGGGGTCTTCGAGCAGGCTGTAGATCATGCCGTGGCGCAGCATGTCGCTTTGCTCGGGGTCGGCGCCCCAGACCTTGAAATGCCGCCCGTCGTAGCGTGCCAGGCCGTTGCCGGAACCGATCCACACCAGGCCCTGCCGGTCCTGCAGCAGGCTGGCCACCGCCGAGCCCGGCAGGCCATCCTCGGTGCCCAGCTGGCTGAAACGCAAACCGTGCAGGGATGAGGCCCAGGCAAGACCTGGCACCCCCGCACCCCAGCCGGCCAGCAAGAGCATCAGCAGGGCGAGCGCGCAGGACCGCAAGAGGCGGCCGCCGCGGTGGGTGCAGCAGAGAGCGGGGATCGGCATCAGGCGCGCGTTCCATTCGGGGCACAGCCCCATCGGCCGCCAGCCTAACCTGCGGCCCGCCAAAACGCATGCAAAAAAGTGTCGCGCCAAACGCAAAAGTGCGGGCCCGGGCAAGCCCGCGGGGCTCCGCGTGATCCGGCAGCGGCCCGAGGTTCAGAGCCGCGGCGGGCTGTCCTCGCTGCGGCGGCGATCTGCGACCAGGGTCGGTACCGTGTCAGGCGCCGCCTGCTCCATGGCCAGTTCGGCGCTTTGACTCAGCTCCAGCCCGCTGCAGCGATGGGGGCCACACAGGGCGGCGCCCATGCGCAGGCTGGCAAACAAGAGCTGCGACTGCAGCTCATACGGCCCGCCCAGCGCCCGCTGCAAGCGCGCCTGCACCGCCGGCAGCGGCGCACGCGCCATGTTTTGCAGGACGACGGCGTAGCGGGCACGCCCCACCCGCGCCACCACATCGTGGCTGCGTACCCGGCAACGCAGGCGTGCGCCCAGGGCGGCGATCAGTTCCTCCTGCTGGTCGGTGCGCGGCGCCATCCCCCCGGCCTCGGGCCGCACCTCCACCTGCAGCAGCAGCACGGCCGGCCGGGTGCCGTAGCGCCGCGCCGCACCCAGCTCGCGGTTGAGCAGGCCGGCCAGGCTGAGCATGTCAGGCACGATCTCGATCGCTTGAGGCTCGCTGTTGCGGCGCCGGCTCAGCGTTGCGTGGGCCGACAAGCTGAGGTGATGGCTGGGCTGGATGGTGGAAGACAAAAGGGTTCGGCTCCCCGGGGCCGGCATGGATGTGTGGTTCACAGCGTCGATGTCTTGTACGTGGGCCACAGGCCAGCCACGCCGCACCCCTGACAGTAGGGCCGCGGTGCGCACAGGCTGCAGCGGGTGAAGACACGACAGCGGCAGACAACCCCTTTTCGGGCCTCCCTGCTGGCCGCCATTGCCGCGTCCTCTTTGAATAAAACGCGAGCCGCAGGAAAAACCCGACACGCCTCTCGAAAAAATATTCATGGCCGGCTGCTAGAGTGCTTTGCCCAGCCCGAACCATGAGCGACAACATCACCCTACTGCTGCGTGCCGCCCAGAACGGCGACCGCCAGGCCACCGACCAGGTGATGGCCTTGCTCTACGCCGACCTGCAGCGTCTGGCCCGACGCCGTCTGCAGCAGGCCGGCCACCTGACCCTGCTCGACCCCACCGGCCTGGTGCACGAGAGCTATCTGCGTCTGCAGGCCAGCGGCCAGCTCGACTTCCCCGACCGCAAGCATTTCCTGGCCTATGCCGCCAAGGTGATGCACAGCATCGTCATCGACCTGGTGCGGCGCCGCCAGGCCGAGCGCCATGGCGGCGGCCTGGAGCAGCTGACCCTGAACACGGCCGTGGCCAATCTGCCACCCCAGGGCGATGAGCAGATCCTGCGCGTGCACGAGGCGCTGGAAGAGCTGGCCGCGCTGGAGCCGCGCCTGGCCCAGGTGGTGGAGATGCGCTACTTCGGCGGCCTGCTGGAGAGCGAGATCGCCGAAAGCCTGGGCGTGACCGAGCGCACCGTGCAGCGCGATTGGCAGAAAGCCCGGCTGTTCCTGTCCCTGTCCCTGAGCTGAACGGATGGCCGAGATCGACAAAGCCCGCTGGGCCCGCCTGAGCCCCCTGCTCGATGAATTGCTGGACCTGGCGCCCGAGCAGCGCCCCGCCCGCCTGCAAGCCCTGCACCAACAAGCCGAACTGAGCCCCGACCTGATCGAGGACCTGGCCGAGTTGCTGCGCCGGCAAGAGGCGCTGGAGGCCGAGGACTTTCTCGCCAGCCCGGCCCTCAGCGTGGCTGAGGCCGCCAGCGCCCACAACCAGGCCGGCCAGACCGTGGGCGCCTACACCCTGGAGCGCGAAATCGGCCAGGGCGGCATGGGCACGGTCTGGCTGGCGCGCCGCACCGACGGCCGCTTCGAAGGCCAGGTGGCGATCAAGTTCCTGAACACCGGCCTGCTGGGCCGCGGCGACGCGGGCCGCTTCGCCCGTGAAGGCCAGATCCTGGCCCGGCTGACCCATCCACACATCGCCCGCCTGATCGATGCCGGCGTGGCGCCCGAACACCAGCAGCCCTATCTGGTGCTGGAGTACATCGACGGCCTGCCCCTGGACCGCTTCTGCGTCGAGCGCGGCCTTGACTGCGAGGCCCGGCTCCGCCTCTTCCTCGATGTGCTGGCCGCCGTGGCCCATGCCCACACCCGCCTGATCCTGCACCGCGACCTCAAGCCCTCCAACATCCTAGTGACGGCGGCCGGCGAGGTAAAGCTGCTGGACTTCGGCATCGCCAAGCTGCTGAACCGCGCCGACGACGAGGACAGCACGCCACCCGGCGCCGCCACCGAGCTGACCCGAGTGGCCGGACGCGCGTACACCCCGCGTTATGCCGCGCCCGAGCAGGTGCAGGGTGGCGAGGTGACCACGGCCACCGATGTCTATGCCCTGGGCGTGCTGCTCTACCTCTTGCTCAGCGGCCAGCACCCGACCGAGGGCCAGGACGAGGCCCTGACCACGCCGCTGGAGCGCCTGCGCACCCTGGTCGAGGTGGAACCCAAGAAGGTGTCGGAGCGCGTGCCCAGCGGCGTGGCGCGCCAGTTGCGCGGCGACCTGGACACCATCGTCGCCAAGGCGCTCAAGAAGGCGCCGGCCGAGCGCTATGCCAATGCCGCCGCGCTGGCCGAGGATCTCCAGCGCTGGCTGGCGCACGAACCGATCACGGCGCGGCCGGACAGCCGGGCCTACCGCGTGGCCAAGTTCCTGCGCCGCAATCGCGTCGCCGTGGCCGCCGCCAGCCTGGCCAGCCTGGCCCTGCTCGGCAGCGGCGCTGTGGCCTTGTGGAAGGGCCTGGAAGCGCAGGAGCAGCGCGCGCAGGCCGAGGGCCTGATCGAATTCATGCTCGGTGATCTGCGCAAAAAGCTGGAGCCGGTGGGCCGGCTCGATGTGCTCGATGCGGTGGGCGAGAAGGCGCTGGCCTACTACGCCAGCCAGCCGCTTGCGCGCATCGACGCCGACTCGCTGGGCCGGCGCGCCCGGGCGCTGCATCTGATGGGTGAGATCGCCGAGAAGCGCGGCCGCATGAAAGAGGCCGAGCGCATGTTCCAGCAAGCGGCAGCCAGCACCGGCGAAATGCTGTCACGTGACACGCAAAACACGCAGCGTGTCTTCGACCATGCGCAAAGCGTGTACTGGACGGGCTACATCGCCTGGCGCCAGGGACGCGCCGGCGATGCCCGGCGCCAGTTTGAGTCGTACTTGTCCTATGCACGCAAACTCACTGAGCTGGAACCGGGTCGGCGGGACTGGCTGATCGAGAAGGCGTCCGCAGAAATGAATCTCGGGGTGGTTCTGCTGGATTCCGGTTTGAACCTGGAGGCCTTGACCGCCTTCAAGACCTCGGCAAGCTCGTGGCGGCCGATTGCCGAGGCCGATCCAAGCAAGTACTTCGAACTGGCCAATGCAGAAGGTTGGACCGCGAGCGCGCTGGAGCGAACAGGGCAGTACCGCGACGCCATGCTGGCGCTGCAAGCCAAGACGGCGGCACTGTCTCGGGTGCCGGGAGCGTCCACGGACCAAGCCGTGCTGCGCCTGCGCGCCAATACCGAGCAGGAGTTCAGTCGCCTCAGCCTGGCCTTGGGGCAGGTGGACAGTGCCATCCGTGCCGGCACGAACGCTGTCACCGCGTTCGCAAGTTTGGCGGAGAAAGACCCGGACAACAGCGACTGGCAGACACAGCTGTGCTTGGCCTGGATTGAACGGGCCGAGGCCTTGCTGGCCGCGGGCAGGCAGGAGCTGCTTCGCGATGAAGTGCCAGCCATGGCCTTGAAGGTCGGCAAGATCCTGGAGGGTGATGCCAGCAATATGTACTGGCAGGTCCAGCTCAAGGGGCGCTGGCTTCTCTTGCTGCAGCGCCTGCCCGCACAGATTCACGGCCAGCGCCTGCATCCAGACTCACTGGCGGACTTTCTGCAGGATGTCGAGCGTCGCATCGCCGAAGGGTCGAAGTTGAACGCCGAGCAGGTTCGCATCGTCGCCTCGGCCCATCTGAGTGTCGGTCGCACGCTCGAAGGTGCGGGCGATGGCAGCTCGGCCCAGCTGCATTGGCGCAGCGGCAGCGAAATGTTGCGAACGCTTTCACAAGGTGGCGACCTTTCTGCGACCGCCTTGCTGGCGCAAACGCTTTGGCATCTCAAGCAAACTCAAGAAGCGCGCGCACTGGTCGACAAGTTGGAGGCGTCCGACTACCGCCACACTCAGTACGCTGAGTTGGTCCGGCAAATTTCAGCGCCCCAAGGCGTCCACCTAAACCATTGAAAACATGAGCTCCAACACCGTTCCCACCTACGCGTCCTACAACGTCCACGTGAAGCAGAATTCCCTTGGCGCGCTCGCATGTTTCCCCAGCACGCTGGCGGTCTCAGGCCCGAATGTGCTGATCAATTTCTACATTCAGGTCGAGGGCTACTCCTTCCCAAGCGCGGGCGCTGTTTCCTTCGAAGGGACGACCACCCAGTTTCCTGGCTCCTGGGTCGTCAATTCGGCCCATCTGGCCCTGGTCGACTTCGATGGCGTTCAGGGCAGCGATGTGTACACGCTGACCGTGATTGACGACGCGACCGGTCAGCCGGTGCCGATTGATCCGATCATCGTCAACCAGGGCTGAACGACGACGGAAGCGGCGCGCTCGCGCCTCTGCGAAGCCGCGTGCTGTCTCGACGGCCCACGGCGGCCTCCATCTCCAGGCCACGCACAACAGCGAGGAGCGATCGTTGGCCGCCGAGGGGAAGTCAATCAAGCCCTGCGCTGTCCAAGGGCTTGGCCTGCAAAGCCGGCGCCGGTGGCTGCAGGCCGCGCACATCGATCACCACCGTGTGCGCCGTCTTGTCCTGCAGGCCCTGTCGATTCGGGTCCCAGAGAATCTGCAGCAGACCGATGCCGCCGGTGACGGTGGCGGCGGCATAACCGCCAAAACGCCTGAAGCCCAGCATCAGGGTCATGGGCTTGCCGCTGAGTTCCTGCACGCGCAGGCCCAGCAAGCGCTTGCCCAGGGTCTGGCCCGGCCAGAGCAGGGGCAGCAGGCAGAAATACAGCGCCGGTGTCACGTAGTGGCGCAGCAGCTCATCGAGCCAGCGTTTGCCGGCCTTCAACCAGCGCATGGCCTGCGGCTGGCCGGCCAGCACCACCTCTTCGCGCAGATGCTCCAGCTGTGACTCCTGCTCGCGCAGCAGGCGGTGCAAGGCCTCGTGATGCTGCGCCTGCGCGTGTTGCAGCGCTTGCGCCAGCTCCGCCGCTGAAGCCACGGATTCCGCCGCATCGGTCGCGGCCTCCGGCTCCTCCTCCGCCTGATCACGCAGCGCGCGCAGCTCGGCCTTGTCGAGCGGGGTGCTGAGCTCGCTGTCCGCATCAGCGGCAGCGTCGGCCTCGGCCTCCGGGTTACCGTGGAAAAGAAGCGTCACGCCCTGGTAGCTGAACCAGGCCACCAGCAGCCAGGACAGCCAGCGCCGCCGCGGCGCCTGGGGCGGCGGCGGCGCCAAGACCAGGTCGGCGTCCGCCGACTCTGTGGCGCCGGCAGCCAGGTTCGCGCGGCCCCGTCGCCAGCGCAGGCGGGTGAACACCTCGGGCCTTGTCTGGCGCAACCAGGTGTAGAGGCCCAGGGCGGCCGCCATCATCAGCCAGTTGTTGGCCAGCTGGTTCACCAAAGCCAACACACCCACATCGATGGCCATGGCCAGGGCACGCTGGCGCGGCGTGGCCAGGGGCTGGCCCAGCAGGGCGGGCGCGACATTGACATCCTCGGGCTTGACGGTGGCGCGCAGGTCCGCCGCACTGGGGCTGGCAGCGCGCGAAGCAAAACGGAACAGTCGAAACACAGCAATACACCTCGGCAAGCGGTTCGTTCGAAGGGCCAAACGGCAGCCCGCTCAGGGTTGTCACCAGGTCAGCCAGAGCCGGCCGGGCGCGAAAGGCTGCACTCTATGCGATGCAGCGGCGCCGTCACGCAAGTCGCGCACAATCGCGCCCGCAGGCGGGCTGAACCCGGCACTGCACACACGATGAGACAGCGGCAGCGCACCCATCCGGTGGCTGACCGCGCAGGAGGATGACACGTGAGCGAGAACACCGATTCGCCCGGGGGCGGAGGATGGCTGGCGCCGCGACGGCAGCCAGGGCGCGCGGCCCTGGCGGCGCTGCTGGCCCTGCTGCTGGGCTTGGCGGGCACCCGCCTGCACGCGGCCACCGGGCCGAGCAACACCACCACCGCTGGCACGGCCAGCACCGCCCCAACGCCGGGCACGCGCCCGCGCATCGGCCTGGTGCTGTCGGGTGGCGGCGCGCGCGGCCTGGCTCATATCGGCGTGCTCAAGGCGCTGCAGGCGCAGCGCATCCCGGTGGACCTGGTGGTGGGCACCAGCATGGGCGCGGTGGTGGGCGGCGCCTTTGCCGCCGGCCGCAGCGTCGAGGACCTGGAAACCCTGGTGGCCGAGGCCGACTGGAACAGCATCCTGGCCGACCGCCCCGGCCGGCGCGAGCTGGCACAGCGCCGCCGCGAGGACGACCGCATGCTGGCCTCGCGCCTGGAGTTCGGCCTGGGGCCCGAGGGCGTGATGCTGCCGGCCGCGGCGGCCGGCAATAGCGCGCTGGAGTTCACGCTCGACAGCCTGGCGCCCGATGCCCGCGCCGAAACCCCGCTGCCCCTGCTGCCCCTGCCCTTCAAAGCCCTGGCCACCGACCTGGTCAACGGCCGCCTGGTGGTGCTGGACGATGTGCCCCTGTCCCTGGCCTTGCGCGCCTCGATGGCGGTGCCGGGCCTGTTCTCGCCGGTGCGGGTCAAGGACCGGCTGCTGGTGGACGGCGGCCTGGTGCGCAATCTGGGCGTGGACATCGCCCGACAGATGGGCGCCGATGTGGTGATCGCGGTCAATGTCGGCTCGCCATTGCTGGACGAGCAGCAGATCCAGAGCGCGCTCAGCGTCACCGACCAGATGATCAAGATCCTGACCACGCAGAACGTGGAGCGCTCGCTGGCCGAGCTGCGCCAGGGCGACTTTCTGATCACGCCCGAAATGCCGGGCCTGGGCCTGACCGATTTCGAGCGCAGCGCCGGCGCCATTCGCGAGGGCGAGCAGGCCACCGCCGATATGGCCGCGCAGCTGCAGGCGCTGGCCCTGAGCCAGGAGGAGTACGCCCAGCATGAGGCGCGCCGCAATGCCGCTCTCTGGCCCATGGCCGCCACCCTACCCCTGGGCACGCTGCGCATCGAGGGCAGCAGGTTCACCAACCCCGAGGCGCTGAAGAAGGAGCTGGGCCTGGAGTCCGGCCAGCCGGTCAGCCGCGCCGATGTGCAGCTGGCCAGCGCCCAGCTCTACGGCCGTGGCGATTTCGAACGCGTGCAGACCCAGATCCACGACCACGGCGAACAGCGCGATGTGCTGATCAAGGTCACGGAGGCGCCCTGGACGCGCAGCCGCCTGCGTCTGGGCATCGAGCTGGCCAGTGATTTCAAGAGCTTCAACCGCAACACCCTGGCCGCCATGCACACCCTGAGCTGGCTCAACGACTGGGGCGCCGAGCTGCGCACCAGCGCCAAGCTGGGCGGCTACCGCGAGTTCAAGACCGCGCTGATGCAGCCACTGGGCCCCGGTTCACCTTGGTACCTGGAACCCAGCGTGGAGTACCTCGGCATTCGCGATTCGGAGTCGCTCAAGCCCTACCAGTGGAACCTCAGCCAGACCGGCCTGGCCCTGGGCCGGCAGATGGGTTTCTGGGGCGATCTGCAGCTGGTGGGCCTGCGCATCCATTCCGATTACCGCGATGCCGACCGGCAGATCCGCGCCACCTTCAGCCTGCCCGAGCTGCGCTGGCGCCGCGACACCCTGGATGCACCCGCCTTCCCGGCGCGCGGAACCCTGATCCATGTGGCCCTGCGCCGCTATCCGGTGACGCTGACCGGCCGCCCTTCGACCTACCAGACGCGCGTGATGCGCGCCTTCCGCTCGGGCGACTGGGCGGGCCATGTCTACGGCGCCCTGGCCGGCAGCTTCAACAGCGTGGATGTGGAGCTGCCCCAGGGCGAGGGCCTGGGCGGCTTCTTGCGCCTCTCGGGCAGCGAGCCCAGCTCCAAGACCCAGTCCTATGCCTTCGGCCGACTGGTGCTGGCGCGCAAGATCGGCCAGATGCCCATCGGCCTGGGCGACACCCTGCGCATCGGCGCCTCGCTGGAGTTTGGCAACGAGCGCTCAGTGCCCTTTGGCGAAACCGGCTTGCGCCGCCAGGCACGCAACGCCGCCAGCGCCTTCCTGGCCATCGACAGCCGCTTCGGCCCGGTCTATCTGGGCCTGGGCAGCACCCGCAATGGCGGCAGCCGGCTCTACTTCGTCGTCGGACCGGTCTGGTGACCGCAGCCTTCGCATTTCAGTCATTCATACGATCCCTCCTGACCAACGACAATGGTTCCCACCATGAACACCCTGCCCGCCCCTCGCTTTTCTGCCCTCCCGCGCTGGGCGCACCTGATGCCGCTGCTGGCTCTGCTGGGCCTGAGCGCCTGCGGCGGCGGCGCTGGCGTGACCCTGGAACTGACGCCGGACCGCGAGGTCAAGAAGCTCAACATCGACAATATGGTCCGTGCCGTGGCCGTGGCCCAGATGGCCGACCAGCACAGCCAGGTCGATGTGGGCCAGCTGCTGCGAGCCAATCTGCTGGATCTCTACAAGACCCAGAACGTGGCCGGCCGCTACCCCTGCTTGCAGGGCGGCACCGTGACGCTGGAACGCAGCGGTGCCACGCTCTGGCGCTACACGGCCGACAACTGCAACCAGGGCAATGTGCAGGCGACTTCGGGCAGCTGGGAGGTGGACACCAGCTTGGCTGCCACCGCCGGGGTGCGCTACCGCCTGAACAAACTGCTGCTGGCCAAGCTCTACAGCGAAACGCCCGAGATCAGCGTCACGGCCGACCTGAGCTTCGACATCCCCTCCGGCAGCAGCTTCAATGCCAGCGGCAGCCTGAACTTTGTCTACCTCGGCAGCCAGCGTGACTACGGCGATCTGCGCTTCGCGGGCCGCAAGGCCGATGGCTACCTCTACAACGAGCGCAGCCTCAGCATCAAGAGCACGCCAGCCATCGGCCTGCCGCTGAAGATGAGCGTCAGTACCGACGGCGCGCTGACCGTCAGCGCCGACGACGGCTCCCAAGTCGTCGCCCGCCTGGAGGGCGGCGTCTACGCCCTGGGCCTGCGCAACAGCGCCAGCGGCTCCGTCCTGGTGGCCAAGGCCTTGAGCGAGGCCGAAATGCGGGCCGAGCGCATCAAGGCGAGGCTCTGACCTCAGGGGCCGGGCGCGCTTCGGTCCCGGCACGGGTTTCGCCCGCATGACCAATGGATCGGCGATCCGGGCCACCCACAATCGGGCGCACGCCCATCCCTGACATTCCAGCCCGCGCCATGAAACTCCTGATCCTCGGTGGCACCCAGTTCCTCGGCCGCCACATGGCCGAACAGGCCCTGGCCGCCGGCCATGAGGTGACGCTGTTCAACCGCGGCAGCCAGGGCCGACGGCTGATAGCCGGCGTCGAGCAGCTGCAGGGCGACCGGCGCGGCGACCTGTCCATCCTGCGCGGCCGGCGCTGGGATGCGGTGCTCGACCCCAGCTGCTACCTGCCCAGCGCCGCGCAGCGCAGCGCCGAGCTGCTGCGCGAGGCCTGCGAGCACTACACCCTGATCTCCACCATCTCGGTCTACCCGCAGATCGACGCCGACACCGACGAGACCTCGCCCGTGGCCGAGCTCAGCGCAGAGGCCCTGGCCCAAGCCGAGGCGCAGGCCACCGCGGGTGCCTCGCAATCAGGCGGTGGCTATGGCGCAGCCTACGGCGGCCTGAAGGTGCTGTGCGAACGGGCGGTTCAAGCGGTGATGGGCGAGCGCGCCCTGATCCTGCGCCCCGGCTTCATCGTCGGCCCTTACGACTACAGCCCGCGCCTGCCTTACTGGTTGTTGCGCCTGCTCGATGCCGCGGAAGACGGCGCGCCCGTGCTGGCCCCGGGCCGGCCCGAGCGCCCGGTGCGCCTGATCGACGCCCGCGACATCGCCCGCTTCGCCCTGCAACAGGCCGAGGCAGGCCAGGGCGGCCTGTTCAACACCACGGGTGCCGATGGCCTGAGCATGGGCGCCTTGCTGACGGCCGCACGCAGCGCCTGCGGCAGCCGCGCCGAGCTGTGCTGGCGGCCCGAGGCCGAACTGCTGGCCGCCGGGGTTCAGCCCTTTGCCGATCTGCCCTACTGGCTGCCCGAAGCCGACAACGCCATGATGGAGATGCGCAACCCGCGCGCCGAAGCGGCCGGCCTGCGCTTCACGCCCTTGGCTCAGACCCTGGCCGACACCGCGGCCTGGCTGCGCGCCGGGCCGCGCAGCGCCAGCCCCTGCCTCAGCCGCGAGCGCGAACAGGCGCTGCTACGGGCCGGCGAGTGCCAGCCCGAGCGGGCGCACATCGCCCAGGTAAACCCCTAACGCGGCGACGCCACAGCACAGCAGCAGGCGGGTTTTCACCGCTGGCCGCGGATCCAGCGGCTGCTGAAACTGGCCGCTTGTCGCGCCCCCCGCCCTCCAGCCCGGCTGGAGGAGCGACCCACCTCCCGGGCGCGCCCCCACAAGGAGACCCGCCCCATGAAGCCGCAGCACCCGATATCGCGCTCATCCGCCCTGCTGATCCTCGCCGGCATGGCCCTGTTGCACAGCGGTGCCGCCCGGTCGCATGAGACGATCCAGCGCGCTGGCGCGGTGGCGCTCACGCCGGCCATCGCGGGTCAGGACGTGGGCAGCCGCAGCGTCGTTCGGGCCTATTTCCGCGACATCGCCCTGGCTCGCTCCATCGCCCACAGCCGCTTCGAGACCCTGGAGTCCAAGTACGAACTCGGTTATGTGGTGGTGAACGCCAATGCCGAAGAGCAACGCGAGCTGCGCGCCCTGGGCTTCAGCCTGCAAGCCGATGCCAAATGGCAAAACCGCCAGCTGGCCCTGGCACGCAGCGAAGAACAAGCAGCCAAGCAACGCCGCCTGCGCTCTGCCGGGGCACCGCAGCCCAGCTTCGTCGGCATCCCCAACTACAGCTGCTACCCAACGGTTGAAGAGGTGTTTGCCGAGGGTGATGCCTTGATCGCGGCGCGCCCCGACCTGGCCCGCTGGGTGGACATCGGTGACTCCTGGCAAAAGACGCAGAACCAAGGCGGCTACGACCTGCGCGTGCTGCGCCTGAGCAATGCCGCCTACCCCAGCGGCAAGCCCAAGCTCTTCATCAATGCCGGCATCCACGCCCGCGAGTACGCGACCACGCCCCTGGTGCTGGAGTTCGCCAAGCGCCTGGTCCACGGCCATGGTGTGGACCCGGACATGACCTGGATCCTCGACCAGCACGAGATCCACCTGCTGCTGGCCACCAACCCCGATGGCCGCAAAAAGGCCGAGACCGGCCTGCTCTGGCGCAAGAACACCAACACCGCCTACTGCGGCGCCACCAGCAACAGCCGCGGCGCCGACCTGAACCGCAACTTCGGTTTTGGCTGGTTCAGCACGGCCAGCGGTTCGAGCGGCAATGCCTGCTCCGACACCTACCGCGGCCCCAGCGCCGCCTCCGAGCCCGAAACGCAGGCCGTCGAGGCCTACATCCGCCGCCTCTGGCGCGACCGCCGTGGCACCGGCCGCGACGACCCGGCGCCGCTCGATGCCAGCGGCATCCACCTGGACATCCACAGCCACGGCCGCCTGTTGCTCTGGCCCTGGGGCACAAACGGCACACCGGCGCCCAATGACAGCCAGCTGACCACCCTGGGCCGCAAGTTCGCCTTCTTCAACAACCACACACCGCAGCGCTCCCTAGCCCTGTACGAGACCGATGGCACCAGCGACGGCCCGAGCTATGGCGAGCTGGGCGTGGCCGCCTTCACCTTCGAGCTGGGCACGGCCTTTTTTGAGTCCTGCGGCTACTACCAGAACACCTTGCTGCCCAGCAATCTGCAGGCCCTGATCTATGCCGCCAAGGTGGTGCGCGCGCCCTACCAGACGCCGGCCGGCCCGGATGCGCTGAATGTCAGCGTCAGCGGCCTGGCCGCCACCGGCGTGCCGCCGGGCACGGTGCTGCAGCTCAGCGCTACCCTCGATGACACGCGCTACAACAACAGCAATGGCGCCGAGCCCACGCAGACCATCGCGGCCGCGCAGTTCTACGTCGATCACCCACCGGGCGGCCGCCAGGCCTCGCCGCGGCCCATGCAGGCGGTGGACGGCGCTTTTGACAGCAAGCAGGAAGGCGTGCGCGCCACCGTGGACACCAGCGCCTGGGAGCCGGGCCCGCATCTGGTCTATGTGCGCGGTCGCGACGCCGCCGGCAACTGGGGCGCTTTGAGCGCCGCCTTCATCCGCATCGACCCGAATGCCAGCACCGCGCCGGTGGCCGCCTTCGACGCGGTGGCGCAGGAACGCAGCGTCAGCTTCACCGACCGCAGCGCCGACAACGGCCAGATCGTCAACCGCAGCTGGAGCTTCGGCGATGGCCAGACCGGCAATGGCGCCAGCGTCAACCATGTCTACGCCGCCGATGGCAGCTACACGGTGAATCTCACCGTCACCGACGACGAAGGCAAGAGCAGCAGCACCAGCAAGACGGTCAGCGTGGCGGCCGACACCACATCGGTGCTGAACAACGGCCAAAGCGTGAGCAACCTGTCCGGCAGCACCGGCAGCTGGCGCTTCTACCGCGTCTTGCTGCCCCAGGGTGCGCGCAATCTGGTGGTCAGCACCAGCGGCGGCACGGGTGACCTCGATCTGTTCGTGCGCTACGGCCAGGCGCCCGACGCGGGCAGCTATGACTGCCTCAAGGAAAGCGGCGGCAACAACGAAACCTGCAATCTGCCCACGCCCACCCCGGGTTACGTCTACATCGGCCTGTATGCCTATGCCAGCTACAGCGGCGCCACGCTGCAGGTGAACTACACACCCTGAGAACCTGAGGGCTCTTTCGCTCGCAAGCACTCCCGCTACAGTTCGGGCCTCACCTGACCGACTCTGAAGCACGCCTTGTGATCGATCTGCCCAAACTCAACAAACCCGAGGCCGGCCCGGCGCCGCGCTGGTTTCACATCGCCGTGGCCGGCAGCATGGTGCTGAGCTCGGTGGCAGCCATTTACGGCTCCTGGCGCACCAGCCAGACCATGAGCGCCCTGGTCAAGGAGAACACCCGGCTGGTGATGGCCAGCTCCACGCCATTGCTGGAGTTCAGCAGCGGCAATGTGACCGATGGCAAGCCGCAGCTGAGCTTTTCGGTGCAAAACGTGGGCAACGGGCCGGCACGCGTGGTGTGGTTCGAACTCAAGTCCGATGGCAAGCCCGTGCCTCACGTGGCGGCCATGGTGGATGCGGTCGCGCCGGAGCTGCAAGGCAAGGCCTACTTCACCACCGCCACGATTGCGCCGCGCCTGATCTCGGCCGGCAAGGAAATCCGCCTGTTCAGCTGGGATCGCCCTGTCGGGAGCGATACCGTCAGCCACGACGCCTGGATTCGTTTCGACAAGCACCGCCAACACAAGCTGAGCGTGCAAGCCTGCTACTGCTCGGTGCTGGATGCCTGCTGGATCTCAGACCTGGAAGGCGATATTCCCAAGCCCGTTGAGCGCTGCGAGGCCGAAGGCCGGCTCTCTCCCAAGGGTTGAGACGCGCCGGCCTGCCCGGGCAGTCAAGCGCCGCAGCTGGGCACTTGGGGCTTCTGGCTGGTCTTCATGCATTGCTTGAAGCCCTGGGGCAGGTCCCGCATCTCGCGCGTCTGGCCGGCGGCCACGGTGAACTGGCTGATCACCTGATGGGTGCAGGTGGTGGCCGGCTGACCGCCTTCGCCCTCGGCCGTGCTGCAGCGGCTGGTGTAGAGGGCGTAGTGGCATTCACCGCTGGGGCTGGCCACGCATTGGAAGCTGGCGTTGCCGGCGGCGCTCTGGCTCAGCTTGCTGCTGCCGTTGCCGCTCTCGGTGTGGGTGACATGAATGGCGCAGCCACTGGCCAGCAAGGCCAGCGCGGCGGCGGCGGAGAAAGACAAGATGGAGCGCAGGGAGGTTTTCATGGATGGGGCGCCAGCAAAGCGCTGGACTTGAACTGAAAGGTGAGTGGGGTCTGGACTGACACTGCCGATGCATTCAGGCCTGAAGCCTGGATCGCGGCAGATGGACACATCCTAGGAAAGGCGGGCAGGGCCGTCCTGAGCTTTGCGACCCACTGCATGAATCGTGGCCTGAACGGTCTCAGCGGCACCGCTTTCGCGCAGGCTCACGCTTCTTTTGTGCGGTCTGTGCCGCTCAGGCTGCAGCTGGTCGGAGCCGGCTGGCTAGCGCGCACACTCGCTCCTACATTGCGAGCCATGCCTCTTCAGCAGGCAACAAGCAAGCCCCGCAACACTTCGCCAGCAAGGTCCTCACCATGACGACACACCGCCACCTCTTCAACGCCTTGGCCATTGCTCTCGGTCTGAGCCTCATGAGCTCGGCCGCCACGGCCGGCGACGAGGCCAGCAACAGCAAACCCGCCAAAGCCTTCACCGCCGGCCTCGACATCCGCGAACAGGCCGACCTCAAGGACATCGGCCTGCCCGCCTACCCCGGCGCACGGCCCCAGCGCGACAAGGAGGACGACAAGGAAAGCGCCACCATCGGCTTCTCCTTCGGCCCCTTCGGCATGAAGCTGGTGGTCTCCAAGTTTGCCAGCAGCGACGACCTGGACCGCATCGCCCGCTACTACCAGGACGCCCTCGCCGGCTACGGCCCGGTGCTGGACTGCAGCGCCGGCAGCCCGGCCGCCCTGGAAGCCAAGGCCCGCAAGAGCCGCGGCGAAAAGAAGGACCCGAACGGCTGCGGCGACGTCGGCGGCGACCGCAATGAGCGCGTCTACAAGGTCGGCACCGAGAAAAACTTCCGCCTGGTCTCGCTCAAGCCCGTGGGCCGCGAGGTGCACTTCCAGCTGATGAAGATGGAATTGCGCGGGATCTGAGCCGCCGCGCGCCCGGCCCGAGCATCACAACAAATTGATCTTTTTCGCCGCCTCCCGCAACTCCTCGCGGAAGTTCGGGTGGGCGATATTGATCAGCTCCAGCGCCCGCTGCTTGGCCGATTTGCCGCGCAGCTGGGCGACGCCGAACTCGCTGACGACGTAGTTGATGTCGTTCTTGCTGGTGCTCATATGCGTGCCCGGGCTCAGGGTGGGCACGATGCGGCTGATGCTGTCGTCCTTGGCGGTGGAGGGCAGCACGATGAAGGCCTTGCCGCCGCGTGAGCGGTTGGCGGCGCGCACGAAATCGCTCTGGCCGCCAGTGCCTGAATACGGCGTGGGGCCCAGGCTTTCCGAGCCGCACTGGCCCAGCAGGTCGATCTGCAGCGTGGCGTTGATGGCCACCAAGTTGTCGTTCTGGCCAGCCAGATAGGGGTCGTTGGTGAAATCGACCGGGTGCATTTCCAGGCCCGGGTTGCGGTCCATGAAGCGGTAGAGCTTTTGCGAGCCGAGCGCGAAGGTGGCCACCATCTTGCCGGGCAGGTAGTTCTTGCGCTGGTTGGTAACGGCGCCGCTCTCGACCAGGCTCATGATGCCGTCACCGATCATCTCGGTGTGCACGCCCAGGTCGCGCTTGGCGCTGAGCTGCATGACCACGGCATCAGGGATGCCGCCGTAACCGATCTGCAGGGTCGAGCCGTCTTCGATCATGTCGGCCACATACTTGCCGATCGCCTCCTGCACCGGGCCGATCTTGGGCAGGCCCACCTCGGCCACCGGCTCGCTGCTCTCGATCAGGCCGCTGACCTGGGAGATGTGCACGGTGCAGGCACCGTTGGCGAAGGGCACGTTGGGGTTGACCTCGAGGATCACCGCGCGCGCCTTCTTGACCGCGGCCATGGTGTAGTCCGCCCCCAGGCTGAGCGAGAAATAGCCATGCGCATCCATGGGCGAGGCCATGGACACCACCACATCGGCCGGGATCTGGCCGCGCTCAATCAACGACGGCATCTCGGAGAAGTAGCTGGGGATGAAATCGACCCAACCCTCCTTGCCGCCGGCCCGCGAGGCGGCGCCGTAGAAGAAGGCCACATGGCGCACATGCTCGACCGTCTCGGGGTCGAAGTAGCCGTATTTGCGCACGGCCAGGATCTGGCCCAGCTTGATGTCGTGAAACTGACTCCGCGCGGCCGAGAGCGCATGCAAGAGCGTCGGCGGCTCGCCCACGCCGGTGGGCACGATGATGAAATCGCCGTTGCGCAGCAGGCTCAGCGCGTCTTCGGCCGTGGGCAGCTTTTTGCGGAGGTAGAGGTCTTGAACGGTCGACATGGGCAGCCTTTCGCACCGGCCGGGCCGGGGGATGGGGTGGTTCCTGACCCCATCCTAGGCCGCCCAGCTTGCGGCGCGCTTGCGGCGCCTCAAGCGCTGCACAAGCAAATCAGCTGGCTCGCGCTGGGCGCTCAACGCCCGCCAAGGAAGCGGTTCTCACGCAGCGGTGATCGTTTCAGCGTCCAGGCCAGACCGGCGTCGCCGGGGGCGGCCAGAGGCTTGCTCGTCGAGGCGCTCTCGGGCGGGCAGCGGCCGTCGATGCGGTGGGCCAGGGCGGCGGCCAGCATGGCCTCGCGGCTGTCGCCCAGCGGGCGGCTCAGGTCATCGGCCACCCGGCAGCCGGGCAAGCCGGCGGCGCCGCTGCCGCCGGGCTCAAAGCCATCGGCATAGTCGCCAAAGCCGACCGCGTTGTTGCCGACGAACTCGATAGGAAAGTACGACATGCCGCAGTTGTCCTTGGCCGTGAAGCCATAGGGCTTGCCGCAGCTGCGCCCGCCGATCTGGATCACCTCGACGCCGATGCCGCGCAGGCCGTTGATGATGGACTCGCTGGCCGAACAGGTGCCGGCCTGGGTCAGCACGTACACGCGGGCCAGGTTCAGCGTGGGCAGGGGCTGCTCCAGCGTGCAGACCTTGCCGTCGTAGAGGCAAGATTCGGTGAAGAACGGCGTGCGCGCCGAAGGCGACTGGTTGTCGCCGCTGCGCCGGCTGTTGTAGCGCAGCTGCTCGAAGACCTTGTCCTGGGTGCGCTGCGGGCCGGCGATCATATAGGCCAGCTCGCTGGCGATGTAGAGATAGCCGCCACCGTTGTAGCGCAGGTCCAGCATCAGGTCGGCAATGCCTTGCTGCTGGAACTCGCGCACCGCCTCGATCAACTGCGCTTCAGCCGGTGCGATATGGTCGTTGAACACCAGATGACCGACACGCCGCCCATCCGCCGCCGTCAGCACCTGGCGCAGCAGCACCGGCTGCTTGGCCACCGCGGCACTGCTCAGGTAAGCCGACACCTCCATGCCGCCTGCACGGCTGAACAGAAAGCTGTGGCCACGGCCGCTGGCTGAGGGAAACAGCGCCGCATTGAGGACATCGATGCCGCCCTGGTCCATGGCATCGGCGTTGACGCCGTCCACCATCACCAGGCGGTCGCCGCGCTGCAGGCCGGCCTGGGCAGCGGGGCCACCCGGTTCTACGTAAGCGATGCGCAGGCCGCGCGGCGGCGTCTTCGAGGCCTGTGACCACTCCAGCCCATAGCCCATCTCGACGCCGCCTTGCGTCAAGGCCTGCCATTCGGCGCTGGGCAAGGTGAAGCTGAAGCGGTCACGAAGGGCGCCGCTGGCCGTGCGCTCGGGGGTGCGCAAGGCGTTGAAGTAGCTGTCCAGCGCCTGCTCGACCGAGGGGCCGGTGTAGAGCGCGGCATTGACGCGCGGCACCTGCTCGCGCCACAGATAGGCTTCGTCCACGTAGGAGCGAATCCACTGCTTCTCGAGGTTGAGGCTGCCGTTCTTCTTGCCGGCCTCGGCCAATGGGTTGTCGGGCGCACACTGCTGGGCCAGGGTGGCGCTGGCGGCCAGCACCTCGGTGTCGGGCTGGCTGGGGGCCGGGCTGACGGCCCCACCTCCAGCGTTGTTGTTGCCATTGTTGTTGGCATAGGCCGCATCGCCGAAGACCGAGGTGCCGGGCCGCCCACCGCCACCACCGCAGGCCGTCAGCGCCAGGCTCAGGGAACTCAGGATCAGGGCGGCCATGGGGCGTGTGGCCCAGAGGGGGCGCGCCACGGCGCCGGCTTGTGCAGTCGTCATTGCTTTTTTCCTCCAGAAGACACGGTCTGTGCCGCTTGGCTCGGCCCTCCTCCGCAGCAGCGAGAGGATTCGGCCAAACCCGCGCACTGTACCCGCGCCCAAGGGCTCAGCGGCAGCGCAGATTCACCTTTGTGTTTGCCGCCAGGCGAGGGCCTGGCCTGCGCACGTCGATGGAGGAGCAGCACCCGGGAGCTGCCGAAGCGTCACGGCCGCGCTGCCAGCACCCCGCTGTCCAGCCGCTCCGGGCTGCCCTCGACGCGGCTCAGGCGCGGGTAGCGCAGGCCGCCACGGTAGTCGATCTTGACCTGGCGGAAGCGGTCGCCCTCGCGCAGCAAGAGCTCCAGCGGCGCCGCGCCACCCTTGTTGGCGCTGATGGCGGCGGCCAGGCGTTCACTCTTGTAGGCCTGGTTGTTGACGGCCACCACGGTGACGGCGCGGCTCAGGCCGGCCTCGAAGGCCGGGCTGCCCCAGAGCACGGCCTCGACCTTGCCGTCGCGCTTGAGGTTGAGGCCCAGGCTGTAGGCGAAGTCGTCGTTCTTCCATTCGGAATCGTCGGCGCGGGCGAACTCGCTGGGTGTCTCGGCCCAGCTCAGGCGCCAGCCGGCGCGGGCCAGGCCGTCCAGCGGCGCCTCGGGGCCTTTGTGGTCCAGGCGCTGGCGCAGGAAGGCAGCCCAGTCGCGCGGCTGCACGCGGTTCAGGGTGGCGACGATGTCCTCGAAGGTGTAGGTCAGGGGCGCGATGCGGCCGTCTTCCACGCCGAAGAACAGGCGCGCGAAATCATCAAGGCTGCGCGCGCCGCCGCTCTGCTCGCGAATCCAGGTGTCGGCATCAAGCCAGATCAGGCCGCTCTCGGCGTAGTAATCGGCACCGCGCTGCCAGCTGCTCCAATCGTTGCCGCTGCGGCTCTTGGCCATGGCGGCTTCGTTGGTGGTGTCTTGCAGATTGCGCCAGAGCCGGCCGGCGCGGTGGCTGTAGGTGGCGGCGATCTCGGCCCAGGCGTCGCGCGCCTGCTCGGGGCTGACCAGGCCCGAGCGCACCGCCAGCACCCGGCCCCAGTAATCGGTCTGGCCCTCGTAGAGCCAGAGCAGGCTGTCCTGCATGGGCACGTTGTACTGCGGCGTCCAGAGGTCGGCCGGGCGGCGGAACTTGCCGTTCCAGGAGTGCGTGTACTCATGAGGCAGCAGGCTGCGGCTGCCGGCGCGCTTGCCCCAGTCCTTGAAATAGCCCAGGCCCACGCCGTTCTCGCTGCTCTCGTGGTGCTCCAGGCCGATGCCGCTCATGCGGCCGGAGATGGCCAGCAGAAAGTCGTAGTGCTTGAAATGCCGGGAGGCAAACAGGCGGTCGGCCTGGACCACCAGGTTTTTGTGGGCCTGGATCTGCGCCTCGCTGGCCTGCAACTCGGCCGGGTCGTCGGCCATGAGGTTGAGCACCACCGGCTTGGGATGGCCGGGCGAGTCCAGCTCGATGCGGCGGGTGTGGGCGCCGGCGAACAGGGGCGAATCGGCCAGAGTCTCCAGGCTGACCGGCTTGAAACGCAGACGCTGGCGCTTCGGCCCATCTGCGCTCTGGCTCTCCACCCGCAGGGCGCTGGCCTGGGTCCAGCCGGCCGGCAGGGTCACTTCGGCCTGCATCTGGAGGGCGCTGGCATGGTGGCCGGCCGGGTAGAGCAGCATGCTGATCCACTGCAGGTTCAGCATCTCGGGCGTCATCACCACCCGGCCGCCTTCGCGCTGCACCGGGCTCAGGAACTGGAAGGCCAGGTTCAGCTCGTTCACGCCGGCCGGCACCTCGACATGGAAGGCAAACGGGTCCACCGTGTCGCGCAGCCAGGCCAGCTCCTGCGTGCCGGCGTGGATCTTCAGGCCAGCCAGGCGGTCCACCGTGCCGTAGGGGCCATGGGCGCCGGGCAAGTAACGCGGAAACAGCAGGGTCAGGCGCCCGGGCTTGACCGGCAGCTGCTGGCGCACCTGGAAGATGTGGCGGTCCAGATCGGTGGCATCGACCTGGATGCGGATGGGGCCAAGGTAGGGCTTGTCCTCGGGCTGCGGAATCGGGTGCTGGGCCTGGGCCGGTCCGATGCTGGCGAGGGCCAGCAAGACCGCGGCCGTGGCGGCGCGGGTGCGCCCGCTGAAAGAGGCCCAGCGCAGGGCCGGGGTGGATGAGAAAAAGCGATCTGACACGGTGGTGTTCTCCTCCCTGGGCTGGCCTGCGCGCTGCCGGTGGGCAGCCCGATTCCAGCGGGTGATGGTGCGTTCGGCGGCCCCGATCCACGGGCCCCAATCAGGCAGCCGCCACGATAGCGGCCGGCCGCGGATTGCAAATCCAGGTTGACCCGGCCTTGTGATCATTCACGCCCGGCGCTGTCGATTCGCGCCGCGCGCTGTCCATCCGTCGCAGCCCTCTGGGCAGGGCCCGGGCTCAGCCCTAGCATCGCGTCCAGTTTTCACCTGCTCACCGAACCCTGGCTTCGAGCCCGCCCGCCCATGAACACCACTGCAAGCTCCCCTCTGCTGCAAGCCGATTCCCTGCGCAAACGCTATGGCGAGCGCGAAGCCGTGCGCGGCATCAGCCTGCAGGTCTCGGCCGGCGAGGTGCTGGGCCTGCTGGGCCCGAACGGCGCCGGCAAGTCCAGCACCATCGCCATGCTGGCCGGCCTGAGCCGGCCCGATGGCGGCAGCGTCACCGTGGGCGGCACGGCCCTGGCCCAGGACGAATTCGGCTACAAGCGCCGCATCGGTCTGGTGCCGCAGGAGCTGGCTCTGTTCGAGGACCTGCCGGCCCTGGCCAATGTGGAGCTGTTCGGCGCGCTCTATGAGCTGCCGGCGGCGCAGATCCGCGCCCGCGCCCTGGAGGTGCTGGCCCAGGTGGGCCTGGCCGACCGGGCGCAGGACAAGCCGGCCAGCTTCAGCGGCGGCATGAAGCGCCGCCTCAACATCGCCTGCGCCCTGATCCACGGCCCCGAGCTGCTGCTGCTTGACGAGCCCACCGCCGGCGTCGACCCGCAAAGCCGCAATGCCATCTTCGAGCAGCTGGAGGCACTCAAGCGCGCCGGCATGGCCCTGGTCTACACCACGCATTACATGGAGGAGTTGGAGCGCCTGGCCGACCGCGTGCTCATCATCGACGATGGCCAGCAGGTCGCCCACGGCAGCCTGGCCGAGCTCTACCGCCTGCTGCCCGCGGCCGAAACCCTGAGCCTGGAGCTGGAGCGTGAGATCGACAGCAACTTGGAAGCCACGCTGCGCGCCCTGCCCGGTGTACAGCAGCTGCAGCGCCGCGGCTGCCAGCTGCAGCTTGGCCTCAGCGATCTGGGCCAGGGCAGCGCCGCCGTGCTGGGCGCCCTGGCCGCGGCCGGCGTGGCGCCGCGCCACATCAGCTCGGGCCGGGCGAATCTGGAGGATGTCTTCCTCTCCCTGACCGGCCGCCAGCTGCGCGACTGAGTTCCGCGCCACCGCCCCACAAGAAACCCACAGAGAGCGCCGCCATGAACGCCTTCCTCGCCCTGGTTCGCAAAGACCTGTTGCTGCATTTCTCCAACCGCCGCGCGGTGCTGATGAGCATCATTGCGCCCATCCTGATCGCCGCCTTCTTCGGCAGCCTGTTCGGCAACAACAAAAAGGGCGGAGACAAGCCCAGCCCGGTGCCCATCGCCATCAGCGATCTGGACCACAGCCCCCTGACGGCCAAGATCAGCGCCGCCTTGCAGGCCGACTCCAGCCTGGCCGTGCAAAGCCTGGACGCCGACGCCGCCCTGGCCCAGGTGAAGGCCGGCAAGCTGCGCGCCGCCATCGTGCTGCCGGCCGGCTTCGGCCAGCAGGCCGGCCGCGCCCTGTTCGCCGGCCCTGAGGGCAAGCGGCCGGAGATCACCCTGCACTACGACCCCTCGCAAGCCATGGTCCTGCCCATGGTGCGCGGCCTGTTGGCCCAGCATGTGATGCAGGTGGTCAGCGCCGACACCTTCAGCGGCCAGGGCGTGCCGGTGATGAAGGACATGCGCGCCCAAGTGGCCGACAACCTGGCGCTGCCCGCCGAGCAGCGCCAGGAGCTGACCGCCATGTTCGACAGCATTGCCCGCGTGCAGGAGCGCAGCGCCCGGGTGCCGCAAGCGGGAGCTTCGGCGGCATCAGCGGCATCAGCAGCTGAGGCAGGCGGCAGCGGCTTCACCATGAGCCCGCCCTTCAGCACCCGCGAACTGGAGGCCAGCGCCCAGGCCGACATTCCGTACAACAGCTATGCCCACTCCTTCGCCGGCATGGGCGTGCAGTTCATCCTGATGATGGGCGTGGACATCGGCGTGGCCCTGCTGCTGATGCGCCGCCAAGGCCTGTGGCAGCGCCTGCGCGCGGCGCCGCTGAGCAAGGCGCGCCTGCTGGGCAGCCGCATCGCCAGCTGCACGCTGATCTCGCTGATCATCTTTGTGCTGATCTACGCCGTGGCCATGGCCGTGTTCGGGGTGCGGGTGCAGGGCAGCTGGCTGGGCTTTGCGGCCGTGCTGCTGGCCTTCTCGCTGCTGACGGCCAGCTTCGGCCTGCTGATCGCGGCCCTGGGCAAATCGCCCGAGGCCACGCGCGGCCTGGCCATCCTGGCCACCTTGTTGATGGTGATGCTGGGTGGCGCCTGGGTGCCCTCCTTCGTCTTCCCTGAGTGGCTGCAGACCGCCTCGCTCTTCATCCCCACCCGCTGGGCCGTCGATGGCCTGGACGCCATGACCTGGCGCGGCCTGCCCTTCAGCGAGGCGCTCGCCCCGGTGGGCGTGATGCTCGGTTTTGCCCTGGCTTTTGGCGCGCTGGCCATCGCCCGCTTCAGCTGGGAGGAGTGAGGGGATAAGCAAGGCCCGTCAGTGGGGAAAGTGAACATTGCCGCCGCGGCTTTTGTCACGACAGCGCGGGGGGCGGCTCCGCTACAGTGAGCCGCTCCAGCAGGGAGCCGCGGCATGAGCCTGAAGAACTACGACCCCACACAGGCCGATCATTCGGAATCGGCCAACAAGGCGCCAGGCAGCGATGCCACGGGCGACCCGACCGCCTGGCAGCAAGCTGCCAAGCCGCGCGCCCCCAGCATCCGCGGCGGCCAGCGCCCCCGCCACCCGGTGGCCACCGAGCGCCGGCCCGGCTACCTCGCCTCGCACTGGCATGGCGAGCAAAGCCTGGCGCAGAGCTTCTGGGTCAACAATGTGCTGCTGTCCGTGCCCCTGGCCCTGCTGCTGACCGGGGTGATGAGCTGGATCAGCGTCAAGGGCCAATCGCTGCAGATCAGCGCCATCACCACCCTGATCGGCTGGCCGCTGCTGATTGCCTTCAATATCTGGTGCATCGTCGGCGCCTGGCGCGCGGCGGGCGAGTACCTGCGCATCGGCGGTGCCGGGCTCTGGGCCTGGCTGGCGCGCATCTCGCTGGGACTGGGTGCCGTACAGCTGGGCGTGTCCCTGGTCTTCGGCCTGCTGCCCGACCTGGGCGAGTACTGGCAGATGGCGCGCGGCATCGACCCCATCGGCCAGGCCACGCTCAAGGTCTCGGCCGACGGCCATGTGCTGCAGCTGCGCGGCCCCATCGGCATGGGGGATGCCGGCCGACTGCAACGCATGCTGGACGAATCCCCCAGCGTGCGCCGGCTGGAGCTGGCCTCGCCCGGCGGCCGGGTCTTCGAGGCCGAGCAGGTGGTGGCCTTGATGAGCAAGAGCCGCTACAACACCCGCGCCGTGGGCAATTGCGAGAGCGCCTGCACCCTGCTCTTCCTGGCCGGGCGCGAGCGACAGCTGATGCCCGGTGCCCAGCTGGGTTTCCACCGTGCCTCCACCGGCACCTACAACCCGGTGTTCGACGAGCTGGCCAACCAGCAGCTGGCTGGCATCTACCGCAAGGTGGGGCTGCCCGAGTATTTCATCCACCGCACGGTCAAGACCCCCTCGCACAGCATGTGGTACCCGCACAGCGACGAGCTGGTGGCCAATTCGCTGATCGCCGCCCTGCCGCAGACCCTGGATGTGGCCCTGCCCGCCGGGCAGGACGCGCAGGCGGCCGACTTTGCCGATGCCCTGCAGGGCAGCCCGGCCTGGCATGCGCTGAACCAGCGTTATGCCGGCACGCTCGAGCGCCTGGCCGGCCGCATGCAGGCCGCTCGCGCCGCCGCAGCCAGCGACGAGGAGTTGCAAGCCCTGGGCTGGGCCGAGCTGAGCACCCGCATGCCGGAGCTGCTCGCTTCCGTCAGCCCCAACCAGCGCCGCCAGTACGCCCAGCTGCTGCGCAGCCAGCTCAAGGCCAGCCTGGCCGCGCCGGGAGGCGGCAGCTGCCTGGGCCTGCTGTCCGGCCAGGTGGCGCTGCGCCGCCAGCTGCCGCTGGAACTGCAGGTCAAGGAAACCGCCTGGCTGGTGGAAGCGGCACGCAGCGATCTGCCCCGCTTTGCGCCCAAGCCGGCCACGGCCATCGAGCTGGAGGTGATCCGCCGCACCCTCGGCGCACAAGCGCCGGGATTGCTGGCCGGGCTGTGGGCCGAGCCTACCCCCCTGCCCACCGGACGCGCTGCGCAAGGCCGCTGTGAAGCGGTGATCCAGATCCTGGACCGCGCCGCCGCCCTGCCCGTGGCCCAGCGCGAGCTGGCCGAGCGGGTGATGTTCCAGAAGGTCTGAGCGCCTCGGCCGCAGGCAAGACCTGACCCCAACGGGCGATCAGGCCCGGGTCGACCACGCCAGCCAGCGCACCGTCCCGGTGCCCGCGCCACGATCGGGCACCGCCTGCACCGCCGCGATGCAAGGCCGCACCACGCGGGTTTCTGCGCCCACAGCGCTCACCCCCTCAAGCGCGGGGGAGCTCAGGGAACACCCGTAGCGCTGACACGGGTCTGTCACGGTCAGTTGGGTATGCTGGTCAGCGGAAAAGTGCTGGAGGAGTGGAAGCGAAGTCGGAAGACGCTCCCGGGCATTCACGCGCAGGGTCAGATCTTGCCCCGTGCGCAGAGCGCCCGAATCGGAGACGTCCTCTCTCTTTTTCCATGATTCGCAAACGTTTGGCAGCTTGGATTCAGGCCCACAGATGTCTTGCAAATGCCCTTGATTGAAACGCCGGACTTGAGCCTCAGGGCGGCAGCGCCTGCATGCGTGAATGAATGCAGGTGCGCCTCGCCAGGAGACCCGGGCCGACGGACCAGTACCCCGTCCAGGCCGCGCATGAATGCGATAGGCGCCGGCCTTGCAAGCGCTGTGTTTTGTATCTGACGCACACCTTTTTTGTCATTCATCCTCATCTGTCCAACCTCTGTCTGAGAACCATCCCATGACGATCCAAAAGACTTCCCTCGCCTTGGCTCTGGCCCTGCTGGCCGCCGTTCCGGCCGCGCAAGCCGGCATCTCCGTCGCCAGCACCGGCGGCACCTACACCCAGTCCTTCGACAGCCTGGCCAACAGCGGCACCGCCGCCGTGACCTGGGTGAACGACAGCACCCTGGCGGGCTGGAGCCTGTTCAACAAGAATGGCGCCGCCATCGGCACCTACACCGCCGACAACGGGGGGTCCAACGCCGGCAGCTTCCGCAGCTACGGCGCCACCGGCGTGGCCGAGCGCGCTCTGGGCGGCTCCGCTTCGGGCGGCGCGTACTTCGGCTCGCCAGCCTCGAACACCGTGGCCGGCTGGATCGCCGTGGCCCTGACCAACGACACCGGCGCCGCTCTGAGCGGCTTCAAGATCAGCTTCGACGGCGAACAATGGCGCAATGGCGGCAACACCGCCGCCCAGACCATGGTGCTGGAGTACGGCTTCGGTGCCAGCTTCTCCACCGTCGCCAGCTGGACCGCTCCGGGCGGCAACTTCGACTTCACCTCCCCCGTGCTGGGCTCCACGGCAGCTGCCGTGGACGGCAATGGCGCAGGCCTGGTGGCCGGCCGCGGTGGTGAGTTGACGACCAACTGGGCCGCTGGCGACACCCTGTGGGTGCGTTGGGTCGAAAAGAACGACGCCGGCAACGACCACGGCCTGGCCATCGACAACCTGAGCATCCAGACCGTCAGCGCCGTGCCGGAACCCGGCACCTACGCCATGCTGCTGGCAGGCTTGGGCTGCGTGGGCTTCATCGCCCGCCGCCGCAAGGCGGTCTGATTGAAAGATCGGTTCATGGATTGAACCCGCGTTCGTCACCTCGAACGCGTCCAGCAACTCAAACCTGAGTTGACCGGCGGAGCGGCCTGATGTCGCTCCGCCTCTCCCATTTTTTGAACAAGCCTGCGCGTGCCACCTCGACACGGCGCCCGGCTTGCTGTTTTCGTTTTCGCTCTTTCCTCCCGCCCCTCTCGCCCCTCTCCCCTTTCTTTTGCCGGATCGTCCCACCATGCCTCACGCCACCGCCCGACTGATGATGATGAAACATGTCCCACGCGCCATCGCGCTGCTGCTGAGCGCCTCGGCGGCGGGCCTGGCCCTGGGCGGCGGGCGGCTGAGCCCGGACCATCAGGAGTTCGAGGCCAGCCTGCATGTGCCGTTCCGGGCCGATGCGAAGGCCATTGCCGAGGCGCGCAGCTTCACCCTGCGTTTCGAGTACCCGCAGGTCGAGCAGACCCAGACTGTGTCCTGGCGCCTGGAACTGCTGGACCCGGCCGGCCAGGTGGCGCAGCGCTGGTACGGTGTGGAGACCCTGGTCAAGGGCGAGATCGAAACCAAGGTCGACTGGGCCGGCCGCCAAGGCGGTGTGGCTGCGGTGGATGGCATCTACCAGGTGCGCCTGACGGCCACCTCGGTGCCGGCCCAGGAACTGCCCTCGGTGGGCGTGACCGCCGATTTCGTGGAAGCGCATCTGAACGCGCCCGAGGCCGAGGTGATCGAGCAGAGCTGGGATATGCAAGTGGGCTATGTGGCCCCGCCGCAGATGCCGGCTTTCCGGCCACTGCAGACCGGCGCCGCACTCAAGGCCGCCAAGTCCGGCAGCCGCCTGGGCGGCAAGGCAGCCCTGGCCGCGCCGGTGACCGGCGGCCTGCCCTACACCGTCTACCTCGGCAATCTGCACAGCCAGACCGGCCACAGCGACGGCGGCGGCACGATCGGCAACTGCAGCGGCGAGCAGCATCCGCAATCGAACATGAACCAAGGCCCGGCCCAGGCCTACCAGTACGCCATGGATCGCGGCCTGGACATCCTGATGACCTCCGAACACAACCATATGTTCGACGGCTCCACCGGTACCGATGCCAACCAATCCCCGTCCTACGCCAAGGATCTGTACAAGGCCGGCCGCCTGGCCGCCCAGAACTTCAACGCCGCCCACCCCAACTTCCTGGCCGTCTACGGCATGGAGTGGGGCACGATCAGCGGCGGCGGCCACATCAACATCTTCAACTCCAACGAGCTGCTGGGCTGGGAATACAACGCCAAGGGCGAGCTGCTGGCCGATGTCTTCACCGAGAAGAACAATGCCGCCAAGCTCTACGCCCTGATGGCGCAGCGCGGCCTGCTGGGCCAGTTCAACCACCCGGCCAGCTCGGGCCAGTACCTGGTCAACAACGTGGCCCTGGGCTACACACCCGAGGGTGAGCAGGCGATGGCGCTGTGCGAGGTGATGAACACCCCCGCCTTCTCCAACACCACCAACGAAAGCGACAACGGCAACAGCGGCTACGAAGGCGCCTGCAAGAAGGCGCTGGAGGCCGGCTTCAAGATCGCCTTCACCACCAACCAGGACAACCACTGCGCCAACTGGGGCGCGTCCTCGACCAACCGCAACGGCATCCTGATCCCCACGGGCACGCCGCTGAGCAATGAGTCCTTCATGGAAGCGATCCGCGCCCGCCGCCTGTTCGCCACCATGGACAAGACCTCGCAGCTGGTGCTGACGGCCAACGGCCGCATCATGGGCGAGACCTTCACCAACGCCGGCCCGCTGAACCTGGTCGCCAACTACGCGCCGGGCGCCGGCAAGAGCGCCGCCACGGTCAAGGTCTACGAGGGCGTGCCACAGCGCAACGGCACCGTCACCGAGCTGTCCAGCAGCGCGGTCAACAACTTCACCCCCTCGGTCGGCAAGCATTTCTATTACGCCAAGGTCACGCAGACCGACGGCAAGATCCTGTGGTCGGCGCCGATCTGGGTGAACCAGGTGCAGGACAACACCGCCCCGGTGGTCAGCGCCAGCGTCAGCAAGGACGCCAGCGGCAGCCTGAGCCTGAAGGCCGAGGCCAGCGACGATGTGGGCGTGAGCCGCGTCGACTTCCTCGTCGACGGCCAGGCCAAGGGCAGCGACAGCAGTGCGCCCTATGCCATCAGCCTCGACCCGGCCTCGCTGGGCAATGGCAGCCACAGCCTGGTGGCCCGGGCCGTCGATGCGGCCGGCAATGTCGGCGCCTCCAGCCCGGTGAGCTTCAACGTCAGCCTGGCCCAGGACGTCAGCGCCAGCGTGCGCCAGACCGTTTCCGGCCTGGTCTACAACCGCTTGACCCAGCTCTACAGCGGCAGCATCAGCCTGGCCAACATCAGCGGCGCGCCGCTGGCCGGCCCGCTGCAGCTGAAGATCCAAGGCCTGCCTGCCGGTGTAACCCTGGTCAACGCCAGCGGCAGCCACAACGGCCTGCCCTACATCACCCTCAATGCCGCCAGCCTGCCCGCGGGCGCCAGCGTGAGCGTGCCGCTGAGCATCCGCAACCCGGGCAAGCTGGGCCTGAACTACAGCGCCAGCCTGTACTCGGGCAGCTTCTGAGCGCCACAGACACCCGATTCACCAAGGATTCCCACACCATGAACCACCTCCGCACCTCCTCGCCGCTGCGCCGCGGCGCGCTGCACATGGCTTCGAGCCTGGCCCTGGCTGCCAGCGCCCTGTTTGGCGGCAGCGCCTGGGCCGACACGCAGTTCCACGCCAGCGTCAACACGGCGGCCTGGGCCGGCCAGACCGGCTGGCTGGATTTCCAGTTCCTGCCGGGCCTGGGCTCGGCCCCTGCGGCCCAGGTGCGCATCAGCAATCTGAGCGGCAGCTTTGGCAGCGAGTTCTTCCTCGAAGGCCAGGCCGCCGGCAGCCTCGCCAGCGGCTTCGTGCTGGCCAATGGCACGGCATTCAACGACCTGTTCCACGCCATCCATCTGGGCGGCAGCTTCAGCTTTGACTTGAGCTTCAGCGGCGATGTCTTCAGCACGCCGGGCCACGCGGGCACGAGCTTCAGCCTCGGCCTGCTGGCGGGCGACCAGCAAAGCTATCTGGGCAACCCCAACGGCGCCCTGTTCCAGATCGAGCTGACACCGGCCCTGGACGCCGGTGGCTCGGCCAGCACCACGCTGAGCCTGCTGGGCGGCAACACCATCGCCACGGTCAGCGCCGTGCCCGAGTCGGAGAGCTATGCGCTGATGCTGGCGGGTCTGGCCGGCATCGGCCTGCTGGCGCGCCGTCAGCGAAGCAAATAAGCCCAGTTGGTCAGAGCAGCGGCCCGCCGCTGCGATCTCCAAACGCCGCGCCTCCGAGCGCGGCGTTCTCTTTGCGGCCCGCCGCTTGCTGCAGCCAGGCGGCCACGGCAGCCCGCTCGGCCTCGCTGTAATGCAGGCCCAGCTTGGAGCGGCGCCAGAGCACCGCCTCGGCATCGCGGGCCCACTCATGCTCGCGCAGGTAACGCAGTTCCGCTTCGAACAGGCCCGGCGCCACCTCCTCGCCCAGATCGGCCAGCGTCCGCGCGCCACCCAGCAGCAGGCCCACGCGCGAGCCATAGGCCCGCGCCAGGCGCCGCGCCAGCGGGGCTGGCAAATAGCCATGCCGCGTTTGCAGCGCCAGCACAAAGCGCTCGAAATCTTGATCCGGCCGCTGCGCCGCACCGATCCAGTCCGACAGATCGCCGCCCGGCAGCGGGGCCGGTGCCGTCCAGGCCGGGCGCTCTTCACCCAGCATCTCGTCGATCAGATCGGCCGCATCCTCGGCCAGCTTGCGGAAGGTGGTGATCTTGCCGCCCCAGACGCTCAGCAGCGGCGCGCCGTCGCCATGGGTCTCGAGCAGATAGTCGCGCGTGACGGCGCTGGCATCGCCCGAGGCATCGTCGAGCAGCGGTCGCACACCGGCATAGCTCCACAGCACCTCATCGGGCCGCACCGGCGTCTTGAAATAACGGCTGGCCTGCTCGCACAGGTAGGCCACTTCCTGCGCCTCGATCTCCGCCTTGGCAAAGCCGGCGATGGCGGCGTCGGGCAGCTCCACATCGGTGGTGCCGATCAAGGTGAACTCGCCCTCGTAGGGAATCGCGAAGATGATGCGTCGGTCGGGGTTCTGGAAGATGTAGGCATGGTCGTGGTCGAAGCGACGCCGCACGACGATATGGCTGCCCTTGACCAGGCGCAGGCTTTTGGTGGCCAGGGGCTCGCCCGCGGCCGGGCGCGCCACCTGGCGTAAAAAGGTCTCGGCCCAGGGGCCGGCCGCGTTGACCAGGGCGCGCGCCTGCACCCGGCGCTCACCGTGAGCCATCTGCAGGCGGACGCGCCAGCCCCCGCCCTGCTCCGCGGTTTCGCGCTGCGCTTCGGTCACGGTGCAGTGGGTCAGGATCTCGGCGCCCTTGGCATGCGCATCCAGGGCGTTGAGCAGCACCAGGCGGGCATCGTCCACCCAGCCGTCGGAGTACACGAAACCGCGCTCGAACTCGGGCTTCAGTGGCGCGCCGAAGGGGCTGTCACGCAGGCGCAGCCCGGCAGAACCGGGCAGCCACTCGCGCCGGGCCAGATGGTCGTAGAGGAAGAGGCCGATGCGGATCATCCACGCCGGCCGCATGGCCCGGTCATGCGGCATCACGAAGCGCAGCGGCCACATGATGTGCGGGGCGCTCTTGAGCAGCAGCTCGCGCTCCTGCAGCGCCTTGCGCACCAGCGAGAACTCGTAGTACTCCAGGTAGCGCAGGCCCCCGTGAATCAGCTTGGTGCTCGACGAGGAGGTGTGCGCCGCCAGATCGGAAGCCTCGGCCAGCAACACCCGCCAGCCGCGGCCCGCCAGGTCTCGTGCGATGCCGGCGCCATTGATGCCGCCGCCCACCACCAGTACGTCAAAATGGTCCATCCCCGGACTCTAAGCCAAGGGCTTGACGCCATGTCCTATTTGCTCGCTCTCGACCAGGGCACCTCCAGCTCGCGCGCCATCGTCTTCGAGCGCAGCGGCCGCATCGTGGCCATGGCCCAGCAGGAGTTTGCCCAGCATTTCCCGCAGCCGGGCTGGGTGGAGCACGATGCGCTGGAGATCTGGCATAGCCAGCGGGCCACGGCCCAGGCCGCCCTGCGCCAAGCGGACTTGCGCGCCGCCGACATTGCCGCTGTCGGCATCACCAACCAGCGCGAAACCACCGTGCTCTGGGACCGCCAGACCGGCCAACCCCTGCACCGCGCCATCGTCTGGCAAGACCGCCGCACCGAGCCCTTCTGCGCCCAGCTGCGCGCGCGAGACCTGACCCCCATGGTGCGAGCCAAGACCGGCCTGCTGATCGACCCCTACTTTTCCGGCACCAAACTCAAGTGGCTGCTCGACCACATCCCGGGCGCGCGCGCCCGGGCCGAGCGTGGCGAACTGGCCTTCGGCACCATCGACAGCTGGCTGATCTGGAATCTCACGGGCGGCGCCGTGCATGCCACCGATGTCAGCAATGCCTCGCGCACCCTGCTCTTCGACGTGCAGCGCAATCGCTGGGACGAGGATCTGCTGGCCCTGATGGACATCCCGCCGGCACTGCTGCCCGAGGTGCGCCCGTCCAGCGGCGATTTCGGTCGCGTGATGGCCGCCCACCTGGGCGGCGAGATCGCCATCGGCGGCGTCGCCGGCGATCAGCAGGCCGCCCTGTTCGGCCAGGCCTGCTTCCAGCCCGGCATGGCCAAGAACACCTACGGCACCGGCTGCTTCATGCTGATGCACACCGGCGGGCAGTTCCAGACCTCGGCCAACGGCCTGATCAACACCAGTGCCGCCCAGACCACGACCAGCCCCGAGTTCGCGCTCGAAGGCAGCGTCTTCGTCGGCGGCGCTGTGGTGCAGTGGCTGCGCGATGGGCTGCAGATCATCCCGAACAGCGGCGCCGTGCAAAGCCTGGCCGAGAGCGTGCCCGATGCCGGCGGCGTGATGTTCGTGCCGGCCTTCACCGGCCTCGGCGCGCCCTACTGGCGGGCCGAGGCGCGCGGCGCCATCCTGGGCCTGAGCCGCGGCAGCACGCAGGCCCACATCGCCCGTGCCGCCATCGAGAGCATCGCCTTCCAGAGCGCCGCCCTCTTGCAAGCCATGAGCCGCGATGCCCACGCCGCCGGCAGTGCGCCGCTGCAGGAGCTGCGCGTGGACGGCGGCGCCTGCGTCAACGACCTCTTGATGCAGTTCCAGGCCGATCTGCTGGGCATCGCCGTCGTGCGCCCGCGCGTGATCGAAACCACCGCCCTGGGCGCCGCCTACCTGGCCGGCCTGAGCTGCGGCGTCTACGCCGGCCTGGAAGAGCTCAGCGCCCAGTGGCAGGCCGATCGCCGCTTTGAGCCCAGCGGCAACCGCGCCCAGGCCGCCGAACGCATGGCCGCCTGGGAGCATGCGGTGCGGCAGGTGACGGCCGGTTGAAGCTCGAAACGCTTCCGCTCAGCCCTGCGCCCGCTCGCGCCAGGCCTGAATCGCTCCGATCATGGGGGAGAGCTCGCGGTTCAAGGCCATCAGGGCCGGGGTGATCTGGCCGGGCTCACCCTGGGGGCCGGCGGCATGCTCCAAGGCAGCGGCGCAGTCGGCCAGGCGGTTCATGCCCAGATTGGCAGCCAGACCCTTGAGTCGGTGGGCGGCGCTGGCCAAGGTGCTGCCGCCAGCCACCAGGGCCTCTTCGAACAACGATTGGTGCTGGCTGTACTGCTTGGCGAAGGTACCCAGCAGTTTGGCCAGCAACTCCTGGCGACCCGCACAGCGGGTCAACGCCGCGGCGAAGTCGGTACCCGGCAGATCGGGCCAGAGACTGGCGGCAGCAGGCGCCTGAATCGCCTCTGTTGAAGCCGGCGCCACAGGCGCTGGCATGGAGGCCGGCGTTGCAGGCGCGGCGGTGTCCGGCGGCTGCATGCTGCTCAGCTTGAGACTGGCGCGTCGGGGGATGCCTGCGCTCAAGCTCGTCAAGGTACGCAGCAGCTCGGCCTGATCGATCGGCTTGCTGATGTGGGCCACCATGCCGGCCGCCAGGCAGCGCTGACGCTCTTCGGCCAGGGCATGGGCGGTCAGCGCGATCACGGGCAGCTGGGGCGCCAGCTGGTGCAGGCGGCGGGTGGCCTCATAGCCGTCCATCTCGGGCATCTGCACATCCATCAGCACCAGGTCGATGCCGGCCGGCCCCTGTTCACGCAAGTGGGCAATGGCTTGCGCGCCCCCCTCGGCGCTGAGTACCTCGGCGCCTGCCACCTGAAGCATGTCCTGCAGGATCTCGCGGTTGATGTCCACATCGTCGGTAATCAGGATGCGCAGGCCGCGCAGGCTGACCTTGGCCTCGCTGGCATCGTCAAGCACGCCCGGCCCGCTGAGCGGGGGCAGCTCGCTTCGCTGCTCCACCAGCTCCAGTTGGCCCGGCTCGACACGTACCAAAGGCAGCTTGAGCGTGAAGCAGGAGCCCTGGCCCACAACGCTGTCGACCTCGATGTCACCGCCCATGGCGCGCGCCAGCTGGCTGCTGATGCTGAGGCCCAGGCCGGTGCCGCCGAACTGCCGGGTGGTGGAGCTGTCGGCCTGCTCGAAAGCACGGAAGATGCGCAGCTGCTGCTCCGGCGGGATGCCGGGCCCGGTATCCGTGACCGACAGGCGCAACCAGTCGCGCTGCGATTCCAGGGTCAGGGTGACCCGACCCTTGTCGGTGAACTTGATGGCGTTGGCCAGCAGGTTGACCAGGATCTGGGTCACCCGCAGAGAGTCCAGCGCCACCCAGTCGAAGCTGCATTTGTATTCCATGCGCAAGCGCAGGTTCTTGGCATCGGCGCGCTCGGACACCAGATCCACCACCTCCTTGGCCAGGTGGACCAGATTGCAAGGCAGGCTCTCGATGTCGAGCTTGCCGCTCTCGACCTTGGAGTAGTCGAGGATGTCGTTGATCACACCCAGCAGATGGCGGCCCGAGCGGACGATGCGCTCGAAACCATTGCGGCTGGCCAGCGGATCGGCGCTGCGGCTCACGCCAAGCTGGGCCAGGCCAAGCACCGCATTGAGCGGGGTACGGATCTCATGGCTCATATTGGCCAGGAAGTCACTCTTGACCCGGGCCAGGCGCTCGGCCTCGTCCTTGGCCACGCTGAGCTCGCGCTGCAGGCGCTTGATCGAGGTGACATCGGTGCCGAGATTGAGGATGCCATAGAGCGATTTGCGCGCGTCCACCAGGGCCACCATGGTCAGCAGGTAGTCGTGCGGCCCATCCTTGGGGTGAACGATCTGGCGCTCGCTGCTCAGGCTGCTGGCACTGCCGGCCAGCAGCTGGGCATCGGTTTCGGCAATCTCGGCCGCCACTTCTTCGTTGAACAGGGCCCGGGCCGTCTGGCCCAGCACCTGCTCGCGCTTGAAGCCGCTGGCCTGTTCGAAAGCGCGGTTGATCAGGATGTAGCGCCCCGCCGTGTCACGGATGCTCAAGGTGATGGGCAGGGCTTCGAGAATGTCCTGCATGCGCTGCTTCTCGGCCTGCAGCTCGGCCGTGCGCAAGCGCACATCGTCTTCCAGCCGGCCCTGCTGCACACGCAGCTCGGCCTCGGCGCGCACGCGGGCGGTGATGTCGTGACCGAACAGCACCACACAGGCCTGGCCGGCCAGGCGCATGCGGTCCATCTTCATGTCCCACCAGATCGGCGTGCCATCGCGACGGCGCGACTGCCACTCGAAATACTGTGGCCCCTGATCCAGGGTGCGCTGCACCCATTGCATCAGCTGCTCCTTGGCGTACAAGCCACCGGGGTACATCAAGGCCTCGGCCAGATCGGACGGTCGCGCACAGCCGAACTTCTCCAGGGTCTGCGCATTGGCAAAGCGCAGCGCGCCGGTCTCGCCTTCCAGGATCTGGATGCTGGTGATGGAGCTGTCCAGCAACATGCGCAGGCGCTCTTCGCTGTCGCGCAGCTCCTGCGCCACCTTCTGCTGCGCACGCACGGTATCGGCCAGCAAACGGCGCGAGCCCTCGAGCGAGGAGGTGACCTCCCAGAACACGGTGCCGTAGCGCAGCACCAGCCAGCCAATCATGACGGCGCCAAAGCTGTAGACGACCGCGAAGCTGCTCAGCGGCGGCGTGTTCTGCACCACCAGGCCCGGGATCAGGCCGCGCACCTCGGCCTGCCAGAGGCCGAGAAAGCCCAGACAGGCCAGCACCGTGCCGCGCATGGCGGCCCTTGGCCCGACCATCAGGCCCATCACCACCAGGGCCGCCAGCACCGCGCCCATGCCCGAGGAGCGCACCCCGTTGCCATGCCAGGCCGCCGAGGCAAACAGGGCCAGCATCACCGCAGCGCTGAAGAATCCTGCCGCCAGGCGCACGCCCCAGCGCAGTGCCAGCAACAAGGCCAGCGCACAGATCAACAACACGGCCGTGGCCGGCCCGGCGCGGCTCAGGCGCAGAGACCAGGCCAGCTCGGTCTGGTTCAAGGTACCGGCAATCTGGAGCAGGGCCCCCAGCATCACCAGCACCAGGAACACGCGCGCGCTGCGCAGCATCATCGCGTCCAGGCGCGATTTGAAACCGCGCAGGGATTCCTCCTGCTGCGCGGCGTTCAGCGGGGGCTCGATGGCCGAGGGCTCGTCAAAAGCCTCGGCCGGCGGTGCAGATTGGAGGGCGGCCATGATCTGGACGCAGCAGGCCTGGACTCAATTCGCAGCCTGGCCCAGCTTGTGGATCACACGACCCAGGAAGGCCTCCACCTCCTGACTCTTGCCCAGCACCGCCAAGGCCGCCTCCAGATGCTGCTTGATGATGCTGCTGAGGTGGTCCTCCTGGCTCTGGGTCAGCCCCAGATGCAGAAAGCTGTTCTCGACCTCGGCATTGAGGCTGTCGAACACCTGCTTGACCTCGCGCTGCTGCGCCTGGTTGCGGGCCGAAATGTCGGTCAAGGCATTGCGCGTCATGCTGACCAGATGACGCACATCGGCCAGATCGCGGGTGGCGACCAGGGACTCCAGCGCCCCGACCCGCTGCACCGCGCCCTCGACCAGCAGGGCCACGTTGTCGATGGCGCGGCCCATGCGTTCGGATTCGGCCCGGTCCATGTCGGCGCCGCGGTCCATGCGCAGGTCGCGCACGAACAGCACCACCCGGTCGTAAGAGAAACCGGTGTGGTGGCCGAAGGGGCGGATTCGCTGGCCCTCGGTCTGGGCCTGCAGATGGTCGAGGATGGAGTTCTCGAGCGCGCTGCAGGGCCCGCGGGCATTGCCCGAATACACCTCGCCACCGCCGCGGATGCGCACGCATCCATCGAGCGAATAGCGGTGCAGGGCATCGAGGATGGCCCGCGCCACGGCCGCGTTGTCCGCGCAGCCGACCAGGGCGCGCTGGAACTCCAGCACCACGCCGGCCTCACCCACCATATCGGCGGACGAGAGCACGGCATTCATCACTTCGTCGAGCTGGCCGCTGAGCTCGCGCTGCCGGTCGCGGTGGGCCAGCACCAGATTGATTTTGGCCAGCAGCTCGGGCGCATCAAAGGGCTTGGGCAGGTAATCGGCGCCGCCAGCGGCATAGCCCTGCAATCGCTCGTCAATGCTGGTGCGAGCGGAGTGAAAGATCACCGGGATGTCGGCTGTGGAGAAGTTGTCCTTGAGGCGGCGGCAGGTCTCGTAGCCGTTCATCTCAGGCATGTCCACATCGAGCACGATCAGGTCGGGCGGGTCGCTGTCACAGCGACTCAGGGCTTCCGCCCCGCTGCTGACCTGACTGACCTTGAAGTCAGCTTCCAGTGTGGCTTCCAGCATTTGCAGCGTCAGCTCGTCGTCGTCGACCAGCAAGACATGAGATCGCACCGTCATTGTTAGAACTCCCCTGGCGAACTGTTCCATGTCCGGGCGCAACTCTGACTGTGCGTGTTGCGCCCGTCAAAGCATTGAACCAGCAAACCGGGCCGGCGACCAGCCCCGCTGCGCAACAGCATGCAGAAGTAAACGGCTCAGAAACCGAGCTTTTGTCCCGCACCAGCCAAAGTGGCCACCCCGATCACCGCAAAGATGGCTGCGGCAATGCCATGGACCAGGCGAACGGGAATACGACCGGCGATGCGCTCGCCCAGCAAGACGGCCGGCACATTGGCGATCATCATGCCCAAGGTGGTGCCTGCCACCACGGCCACAAAGGCGTGGTACTGAGCCGCCAGCGCCACGGTGGCCACCTGGGTCTTGTCGCCCATCTCGGCCAGGAAGAAGGCCACGATGGTGGTGCCCAACACGCCCAGCTTCAGGCCCTTGCCGCCCTCCTCTTCCTCGTCGATCTTGTCCGGAATCAAGGTCCAGACAGCCATGGCGACAAAGCCCACGCCCAGCACCCAGCGCATCACGATGGGGCTGACTTGCGCGGTGATCCAGGCGCCCAGGGCGCCGGCACCGGCATGGTTGACCACGGTGGCGATGAAGATGCCCAGGATGATGGGCAGGGGTTTGCGGAAGCGGGCAGCCAGCAAAAAGGCCAGGAGCTGGGTTTTGTCGCCGATTTCAGCGAGGGCGACGATGCCGGTGGAGACGAGAAAGGCTTCCATGGTGGGCGAACACTGTTCCTGCGGCCGGCATGAAAACAACCGATGACCACGCACACGCCGGCCGCAAAGCAGGTGTGGGTGGCCAAAGGTCTTGCCAGGGGTCAGGTCTTGCGCAATGCACAAGAGATGACACTGCCCGCGCCATGGCCGAACGCTCGACCAAGTGTGTTGACGCGGGCCGGCAGCCAGGGCGGCTGCAGCGGCTACTCCCCAATGACCCGGCCATTGTAGCCGCGGGCTTGAAGCCGGCCTATTTGCGGCCGCCGCGGCGCAGCGTCGGGCTGGCCAGGTCCAGCTCCTCGGCCTTGAGCACCAGGGCATCCGGGAACTGCTGGCGCAGGGCCAGACCGCCCTGCTTGAAATCGGCCACGATGACGGTGCGCAAGCGTTCGCCCTGCCAGTGGCGGGTGGCCAGGGTGCGCACGATGTCACCGTCCAGGGCCGCCAGTTCATCCGGCACCCGGCTCAGCTCGGCCAGGGGTCGGCCGCGCATCAGGCCCTCGGCCGCCAGGGCGGCCAGGCCGGCCGTGGTTTCCAGCTGGCGGCCGAAGTCGCCGATCAGCACCGCGCGGCGTGCCACCAGCTCGGGGTCGGGCACACGCTCCGTAGACAGGCGGCGGATCTCCTGCTGCAGCAAGGCCGCCACCTCACCGGCGCTTTCATGCTTGGTCTGAGCGCTGGTGATCAGCTGGGCGCCCCCGGGCTGGGCGTCGATGCCGCTGGTGGCACCGTAGCTCAGGCCGCGTTTGATGCGCACCTCCTGGTTGATGCGCGAGGAGTAGCCCTGACCCAGGACCGCATTGGCCAGGGCGTTGGCCTGCTGGGTCAGCACCTCGGTGGCCTGGGCTTCGGGCGTCAGGCGGGCAAAGGGCACGGGGCTGGGGCCGGCGGTCGGCGCCATCACCTGCACCGCACTCTGGCCGGCACCGGGCAGGTCGACCAGCACCGTGCGCGCCGCCAGCGGCTTGGGCACCAAGGACGGTTGTTGCGGCAGTGCCATGCGATGGGCTCGCCATTTGCCGAAATGCTTGTCTGCCAGGCTGCGCGCCTGGGCCGGCGTGATGTCGCCGGCCAGGATCAGGGTGACCCGCTCGGGCCGCACATGCAGGCGGTGGAAGGCGCGCACATCGTCAAGCTGGATGCGGCTGAGGCTGGCCAGGGTGGGCTGCTGACCATGCGGGCTGTCGCCCCAGTACAGGCGGCGGCCGATCTGGGCGGCCAACTGGCCCGGGTCGGAGCGGCCGAGCTTGAGCGCATCGACCGCCTGGGCCTGCAGGCGCTGGAACTCCTCTTCCGCCAGGCTGGGGCTGCGCAACATCTCGGACAGCAGGCCCAGGCTGGCGTCCAGGCGGTGGCTGGCCACCGTCACGCCCAGGTGGCTGCTGCGAGCGGCGCTGCCGATCTCCAGCTGCGTACCCAAGGCCTCGATCTCGGCGGCCAGGGCCGCGGCCGACACCGGGCCGGCGCCACGCTGCACGCCCTTGCCCATCAGGGCCAGGCTCAGCTCGGCCAGGCCGGACTTGCCGCCCGGGTCATAAGCCCCACCCGACTGGACCAACAGCCAGGCCGTGACCAGAGGCTGGGCATGACGCTCGACCACGGCCAGGCCCAGGCCATTGGCCAGGCGCTGCTGAATGAAATCGGGCACCTGCAAAGGCTGGGGCGAGGCCGGGCGGGGCGGCGACTCAAACCCGGTCTGGGCCCAGGCGCAGCCCAAGGAGGCGGCCAAGGCCAGGCCCAGGGCCGCAGCCAACACAGGCGGGCGGCGAACGAACGAAAACATGGTCCGGCGGCTCATGGCTTGCCCACTTTCTTGCGGGCCGGCGCAGCCTCGGCCTCGTACAACACGGTCACCCGGGCGCCGCGCAGCACATCGCGCTTGAGCACGCCTTGCACATCGGCGGCGCTGACCGCCTGCAAATCGTTCAACTCGCGGTTCACCCACTGCACATCACCGCGCAGCAAGGCCGCCTCGCCCAGCACCTCACCCAGGCCCAGCGGCGTTTGCCGGCGAATCAAGGCAGCGGTCAGCAGCTGAGCCTTGACCTTCTCCAGCTCTGCTGCGGCGATGGGCTCCTCGGCCAGCTTTTGCAGCTCACGCATCAGCGGCGCCACCAGTTCGGCGGCGCTCTGCTTGCCGCTGGCAATGGCATGGGCCACCAACAGGCCGGCGTCGGCATTGAGCTGGGCTTCGAAGCCGGCACTCTGCGCCAGCTGCTGGCGGTAGACTAGGCTCTCGTTCAGGCGCGAGGACTCGCCCATGGCCAGCAGCCCTTGGGCCACCTGCCAGACCGGCGCATCGGCGCTGGAGGCCTTGGGGCCTTGCCAGATCAACAAGGCCGCCGGCAGCGGCACATTGGGCGCCTTGAGCTGATGCAGCTCGTCGCGTGCACGCCGCGGCTCGCTCTGCTGCACCCGTGGGATGGCGCTGGCCGGTTGGCGGATGCTGCCGAAGTAATGGTTCACCCAGCGATTCAGCTGCACCGGGTCAAACGCGCCGGTGACGATGAGCACCGCGTTGTCCGGCCGGTAGTACTGGGCATGGAAGGCACTGACGTCCTGCAGGGTCGCGGCGTCCAGCTCCTCGATGCTGCCGATCACCGGGCGGCGGTAGGGGTGCAGCTGGTAGCCCAGGCGCGGCACGGCGTGAAACAACCGGCCGTAGGGTTCGGCCAGCACGCGCTGGCGGAACTCTTCCTTGACCACGGCGCGCTCGCTGTCGAAATTGGCCTGATCCACGGTCAGGTTGGACATGCGCTCGGCCTCGGCCCAGAGCAGGGGTTCCAGGTGGTTGGCCGGCACGACGCTGTGGTAAGCCGTCATGTCATCGGCGGTGAAGGCATTGTTGTTGCCGCCGACATCCTCGGTCATGCGGTCGAACTGTTCGTTGGCCATGTAGCGGGTGCGCTTGAACATCATGTGCTCGAACAGATGCGCAAAGCCGCTGCGACCGGCCGGGTCGTCCTTGCCGCCCACGCGGTACCAGACCTGCACGCTGACCGTGGCCCCAGCCTGAGGCAGGGCAATCAGCTCCAGGCCATTGGCCAGAATGCGGCGCTCGAAGGCCAGGGGTGCGATCTTGAGCGGCGCCACGGCGCTCTCGGCGGCGGTCTGCGCCCAGACAGCCGGGCTTGCGCCGGCCAGCAAGGCCGGGCCGGCCGTGCCGAGGCTCAGACCCAGGCCCAGGCTCAGAAAGCGGCGACGCGCGCCGCTCATGCCCTGCGCTTCCCCGGCCCCTCCCGCACCGCCCTGCTGTCCTGGCTCTCGTCGTTCTCTGCTGTGCATGCTGCTCACGCTGATCCCATCATCGTCTTCTTCTGATGCGCCCACGGCGGCCGAAGCGCCGTGCGCAGACGCCCATGCTGCCACAAGGAACCGGCCCGGCCGTGACGGCCAGGCCGTGAATACCGCCAACGGGCGCCCTCCCCCCTAACTGCTGACAGCTGATGTCAGCAGCGGACAGGCAAGATGCGCCGCAGCCATCACCCCACCCCATCCACACGCACTGCCGGAGACCCTCGCATGAACTATGCCTACACCATTGTTTACGTGGCCGATGTGGCCGCTTCCCTGGCGTTTTTCGAGGCCGCCTTCGGCCTGAAGCGCCGCTTTCTGCATGAATCGGGCGCCTACGGCGAACTGGACACCGGCGCCACCGCCCTGGCCTTTGTCAACCACGAAACCGCGCTGGACAGCGTCGGCCAGCCCTATGTGGTGGCGGCCGAGAGCGCGCGCCCGCTGGGCATGGAGATCGGCTTCAGCACCGAGGACGTGCCCGCCGCCTTCGCCCGCGCCGTGGCCGCCGGCGCCACGCCGCTGAAAGAACCGGTCACCAAGCCCTGGGGCCAGACGGTCGCCTATGTGCGCTGCCCGGATGGCAGCCTGGTCGAGCTGTGCACGCCCATGGGCTGAGGACCATGCGCGGTCTCGGGCCCCGCAGCCGGGAACAACTTGCTGCGCTCGGCATCCACGATCTGGACCAACTGCGCCAGCACGATGCCTATGCGCTCTACGCAAAGCTCAAGGCACGATGGCCCGGGGCCAGCCTCAATCTTCTGTACGCTTTGATGGGTGCACAGGAAGATCGTGACTGGCGCGACATCGCCCGCGAACGGCGCAGCGAAGCCTTGCTGCGTCTGGACGACCTGGGATTGGCACCCCGTTGAGACCTGACGACACTGGATACGGCAAGCATGAAGCCCAACCCCCACACCGACCCTCTGGCCCACCATCTGCTCAGCATGGCCTACAACAATGCCTGGGCCAACCACCGCCTGCTGGCGGCCTGCGCCCAGCTGAACCCGTCTGAGCTGCAAGCGACCCGCTGCAACTTCTTCCCCAGCATCCTCGCGACCCTGAACCACAATCTCTGCGTGGACTGGTTTTACGTCGATGCGCTGGAGCGCGAGCTGGCCGGCGACGCGCCGCACGAGGACTGCTACCAGTTCTTCGCTGTCGACGAGCCGTTTCAGTACGCTGCCGATTTGCAGCGCGAGCAGGCCGCCGTCGACCGGCGCCTGCTGGCTTACTGCGCGGCCCAGCGCGACGGCGAGCTGGGCCGCATCGTCACCATCGCCCGGCCGGGGGGCGCGCAGCAGGACAGCCGCACACGCCTGCTCGCCCATCTGTTCCAGCACCAGATCCACCACCGCGGTCAGGTGCACGCCATGCTGGCCGGCACCGCCATCCGACCGCCGCAGCTGGACGAGTTTTTCTGTGCCGGCGAGGCGGATCTGCGCGCCGAAGAGTTCCGCGCCCTGGGCTGGACCGAGGCGGACATCTGGGCCTGATGAGTCCGCTCGGGACGGGGCCGGATCAAGCCTCCGGCGCCCCCAGGGCCTGCATGGCCTGGCGCGTGTCCTGGATCACACGCTGCGCCACCCGGCGCTCGGTCTCGGGCAGTTGGCGCGTCGCTTCGGCCTCCAGCAGCAACGGCCGCAGCAAGGCATTGGCGCTGGCACGGAACTCCTGGCCCAGGGTGTCGAGCTGGGCGAAGCTGTCGACGCGCATGGCGGACAGGCGCTCGCGCAGCGCCGCCTCAAAAGCCTCGCGCTTGTGGCGCAGCTCTTCATCCTTGCGGCCGCTCTTGTCCATCATCCACTTGAGCAGGCCGGCCACCAGCAAGGCACCGCCCGCAAACGGCGCCACCGGCGCGATCACCGGCAGCACGGCGGCTGCACCCAGGGCATAGACCGCCGCGCCCGTGCCAGCGGCCGCCACCGCGCCGGCGCCCAGGGTCAGCTCGGCCGCACTCTCGGTGGAATTCTTCAGCCGCGTGCTGATCTGCAGGGCCGGCATCAGGCGGCGCAGCTGGCTGTGGTGCGGGCGCTCGAGCACGCTGGCGTGGACCAGGCTGAACTCTTCGCGGAACAGGCGCAGCTCTTCCTTCAGCAGGCGCAGCTGCCCCTCCTGGCGGCGGGCGGCGCGGTCCAGGCGGCGCTCCAGCTCCTTGGCAAAGGTCGAGCGCGCCATCTCGGCCCAGACCTTGTGCTCGGTCCAATCGTCCGTGCGCAGGCGCTCCAGCATCTGCAGCTCGACGGCATTGCCGGCATCGTGGATCAGCTCTTCAAAGTCCTCTTCGAAGCTGCGTTTTTCATGCGCGATGCGCGCTTCCACCATGGCGATGCGCTGACCCACCTGCTGGAACAGCTGCTCCACCCGCTGCGCGTACGCGGCGGCCGAGCCGGCCTCCGGCGGCGGCGCCTGCAGGCCGCGCTCGAACTCGCTGAGTCGCCGCGCCAGCACGGTCAGGCTGGAGCTCATGCCCTGCTGCAAGACCTGATCGCTGCTGGCGCCGTCCAGGTAACGGCCCACGCCCAGGGCCAGATCGATGTCGCCCGACAGTCGCGCCGCCGTCTGCGCCGCCGGCAACAATGGCCGGCCGCCGAACAGCCGAGCCGATTGGCGGCTGACGGTTTTCCACAACGAGGGCGCCGGGCCCACCGCCTCGGCCAGGCGCGAAAGCTCCTGGCTGGGCAGCAGCAAGGCTTGCGCCAGCTCCTGCGCAAACTTGTGTGCCTGCTCGCCCTGCAACTGCAGCAGAGGCTGGGCATCCAGGAAGGCCTGGCGGCGCTGGGCCTCGGGCAGCTCGGCGCTGGCGCGCTTGAGCTGAGCAAAGGCGGCTTTTTGCTCGCCGGGCGACTCCAGCGCCCGCAGGGCCGCGTGGGCGCCCAGGGCCGAATCCTGCAGCCGGGCGGCCAAGGCCGACACCCGCTCGAACTCCCCCAGCGTGACAAAGCCGTCGGCCGCGGCCAGCGCGGCCAGGGCGCGAATGAAGGCCTGCGGGAAGCCGCCATCTTCGCGTGCGAACTGTTCCAGATCGGGCCGATCCAGAGGGATAGCGACGGGCGTGACGGATGGACTGGGCGGTGGCGAAGAAACACTCACGGGGACGGGGCTCCAGGCTTGAAGGTCAGACCCGCATCGTCCCAGATTCTGGGCCACCCAAGATTCATGCGGGCGCAGAGGCGCGCAAATCCTGCAACCAGAGGCCCGCAGCCCGGGCCTCGGCCTCATGCGCTTCATCACGCCAAGTTTCAGCCAGGGCCGCGCGGTACCAGTCCTGCATGGCCGGCAGCTGCAACAAGCGCTGGGCATAGGCCTGCGCGGCCTCGCCCAAGGCCGGCCCATAGCTCTGCACCCGAAAAGCCACCGGGGCGAAAAACGCATCCACGGCCGTGAAATCGGGGCCGGTGAGGTAGGGGCCGCCGAAGCGCTTCAAGCCCTCCAGCCACAAGGCCTCGATGCGCTGCCAGTCGGCCAGCAAGGCAGGCGACCAATGGCCGACTTGCACTCGCAGGCCGCAGTTCATGGTGCAGACATCGCGCAGGCGCTGGAAGCCGGCGTGCACTTCAGCGCAGACGCTGCGCGCCCAGGCGCGCGCCGCACGGTCCTGCGGCCAGACCCGCGGGTCCAGCTCGGCCAGATACTCGACGATGGCCAGGGAGTCCCAAACTGTCAGGCCCTCGTGATGCAGGCAGGGCACGCGGCCGCTCGGCGAGAACAAGCGGTAGTCCCCGGCGCTGCCCGGCGCCTGGCCGAACACCACCAGTCGCTCCTCGAAGGGCAGTTGCAGCTGCTTCAGCAGCACCCAGGGTCGCAAGGACCAGGACGAGTAGTTTTTGTTGGCGATGAAGAGTTGCAGCATGGTGGGCACCCGTGAGCCAAGTGGCGGGCGCCAGCATATGACAGAGCGCGGCAGGGCAGCGGCCCCAGGCTGTAAATAGGTTGCACCCATCGGGCCGATCGGCAGCTCATGTCGGCCAGCCTCCCGTCTGTCGCCGCAAGCGGGTGGAGCTCTGGCAAGTTTGACTATGCTGCAAGCCTGCAGTTCCAAATCCTGGGCCCAGCGCATGCCCGACGTCCCCTTCCTCAAAATGGGCCGCCGAGCTTCGAAGGCCCGCACGTTTCCACCTGCCCTGTCTCTTTCTGAGGTGCACATGACATCGTCTGCTTCTGCGGTTCGCCCCTTCGCCCCCACCCTGTTGGCTCTGGCCAGCCTGGCCTTGAGCGCCACGCTGACCCAAAGCGCCGTGGCCGCCACGGCCAATGCCCGTGGCGAAACGCCGCTGATCGCCCGCTCAGCCTTGTTTGGCAACCCGGTCAAGAGCGGCGCCCACCTGAGCCCGGATGGCCAGTGGCTGTCCTGGATGGCACCGGTGAATGGCGTGATGAACGTCTGGGTGGCGCCGGCTGACAAGCCCGAGGCGGCCAAGGCCGTCACCGACTCCAAGGACCGCCCGATCCCCGGTCATTTCTGGTCGGGCAACAGCGAGCAGGTGCTGTTCATCAAGGACAACGCCGGCGATGAGAACTTCCGCCTCTACGGCGTGGATCTGAAGAGCGGCGTCCAACGTGACTACACCCCTTTTGACAAGGTGCGGGTGCGCATGACCGGTTTCTCCAGCAAGCGCACTGACGAGCTGCTGATCGGCATCAACAACCGCGACCCGCGCTGGCACGATGTGCACCTGCTCAATCTCAAGACCGGCGAGCTCAAGCTGGTCATGCAGGCGGATGGTTATGCCGGATTCCAGGCTGACAACGAACTGAACCTGCGCCTGGCGCTGCGCCCCAATGCCAGCGGTGGTATGGACTTTTTCAAGGTCCAGGACGGCAAGGTCGAAGACAAACCCCATCTGAGCACCAATCTGGAGAACAGCAGCACCGCGCCTTTGGGCTTCACCCACGACGGCAAAACCCTGTACTGGATGGACTCCCGCGAGAGCGACACCACCGCCGTGATCGCCGAGGACGTGGCCAGCGGCAAGCGCACCGTGCTGGCACAAGACGCCCGTGCCGACCTGGGCGACACTTTGCGCGACCCGAGCAGCGGCGTGGTGCAAGCCTATGCCGTGGAGTACCTGACCAGCGAATGGAAGTTCCTGGACAAGACGCTCAAGGCCGATTTCGACTGGCTGCAAAAGCAGCTCGGCAAGGGCGAGGTTTTTGTGGCCAGCCGCACCCGCAACGACGACAAATGGATCGTTGGCATCGACCCAGTGTCCAAGGTCGCGGCCACCTACCTCTACGACCGCAAGGCCAAGAAGCTGCAAGCACTCTACGTCGCCCGCCCCGAGCTGCAAGGCGCCCCCCTGGTGGACATGTACGGCGTGGAGATCAAGGCCCGCGACGGCCTGATCCTGCCCAGCTATCTGACCCTACCCAAGGAGGCCGACAAGAACGGCGACGGCAAGGCCGACAAGGCCGTACCCTTGGTGCTGTTCGTGCACGGCGGCCCCTGGGCCCGCGACGACCATGGCTACAACGGCTATCACCAATGGTTGGCCAACCGCGGCTATGCCGTGCTGTCGGTCAACTTCCGCGCTTCCACCGGCTTTGGCAAGAAGTTCCTCAATGCCGGCAACAAGCAATGGGGCCTGGCCATGCACAACGACCTGCTGGACGCCGTGGACTGGGCCGTCAAGCAAGGCGTGACGACCAAGGACAAGGTCGCCATCATGGGCGGCAGCTATGGCGGTTACGCGGCACTGGCCGGCGTGGCCTTCACGCCCACCACTTTTGCCTGCGCCGTCGACATCGTCGGCCCCTCCAACCTGGAAACCCTGCTCAGCACCATTCCGCCGTACTGGGAAGCTGGCCGCAAGCAAATCTACAGCCGCATGGGTGACCCGACGACCGAGGAAGGCAAGGCCATCCTGCGCGCCGCCTCACCGCTCTACAAGGCCGACCAGATCGTCCGCCCCCTGCTGATCGGCCAGGGCGCCAACGACCCGCGCGTCAAGCAAGCCGAAAGTGACCAGATCGTCCAAGCCATGCAGGCCAAGAAGATCCCGGTCACCTATGTGCTCTACCCCGACGAAGGCCACGGCTTCAACAAGCCCAACAACCGCATCGGTTTCAATGCCGTGGCGGAGGCTTTCCTCGGCCAATGCCTGGGCGGCCGTGTCGAGCCCCTGGGCGAGACCGTGCGCCAGTCCACCGCACAAATCGTGACCGGTGCGGAGCATGTGCCGGGTCTGGAGGCGGCCGCGAAGAAGTAAATCGCCGAACCGCTGGCCCATTCATCGCCCGATCCTGGGCGGTGATCTGCCCCCTGGAGTCTGTCATGGCTCTGGGGCGCTTTTCTTTGCCGGGACGACGAGAGGCGTCAGGCCTCAGTGGCGGGAAAGGCACGAAGCAGCCTTTGGTTTTGCTCGTGAGGCCCTGCAGCCCGCGCCGCCGCCGGGCTCATGGTTCCGGGGTCGGCCCTGCCGGGCCGACTTCCCTGCGCTGCTCGCGCCTCGGGGCTGGC